>NZ_JBARZC010000100.1:0-4241 GCF_049649345.1 Henriciella sp.
GGACATCAAGCGAGGCATCGATGGGCTGACCAGATTCAAGCACGTCCTCGGTAAACCGGACAAAGGCGGGCGCCACATCGGCCAGGCTGACGCCTTCAATTGAATCCTCGACAGACAGAAGTTGAACGGCCGATGGATTGGCGAGCGTGATCAGAAGCTGATCATCAACACGGATGACGCCGGCGCTGACCTCCGCGAGGAGCGTTTCCAGGAACAGTCTTCGATCTTCAGTTTCTTCACGGGCTGTAATTAGCGCAGATCTTTGGGCGCCCAGCTGCTCGGCCATGACATTGAAAGACCGCGTCAAGGCACGCACTTCATCCTTGCTGCTAGGAAGCGGCACCCGCACGTCCAGATTGCCGTCGCGCACCGATTGCGCCGCGCTGGCGAGCCGTCCGATCGGGCCGGTGATCCGGCTTGCAGCCTCAAGCGCCAGCCGAACGGCCAACAGAAGGACGAGGATGACGATCTGGCCGTATGCGATCACAAAAAGGGCTTGCGATCTGGCACTTACCTCGCCTGCCGCCCGATACTCTGCCAGCGCCTGTTCTGCCCGTCGCAGCCTTGCAAATGCATCGCGGTCGAGAGGCTTGGCGAGATAGAGATAGGCGTCTTCCATACCGTCTAGCGCGATAAGGGAGGTGGCAAAGCCATCGGCCTCCTGAAGCGACAGAACGACGTCTCCGGACTCCGCCTCTTCATAGGCAGAAGATGTGGGGCGTCTGAAATATCCGCTGCCGCCAGCATTCTCGCCGATCGCGAGTGGCAGACCGCCATCATCAATAATGTAGGCAGCCGGCATATTCCGCACATAAGCCTGAATGCCGAGATAAGAGGAGAACGTCTCTGGGTCTTCGGTCAGGCCTTCGAGCGCGTTGTTGACGTCAATCGCCATCAGGCGGGAATCTTCTTCTAGGACATCGCTGAACTCTTCGACATTCTGCCGGGCAACTGCGGCTGTTTCTTCCACAATTGTGACGATGCGATCGCCGAACCAGGTGTCGAATCCCCGCGAAATTGCCGCCCAAAGAAAGAGCGAGACAACGAGCGCCGGAATTGCAGCAGACAGTCCGAACAGCAGGAGGAAACGGCGCGCGAGTTGCTCGCCCTCTTCGCCCTTTTTGGCTTTTCTGGTCGCTACATAGCGCTGGACGATAATCAGCGCGAGAATGCCGATGATCACGGAGTTTGCGATAAGGAGAACCTGAACATCGCGGCTGACCGGATCGATCGGATCCATATCCGAGACGGCCACAAACGTCACAGTTGCAGCCAGGAAGGCCGCTACCAGAAACAACCACTGAAACAGGGTCCAACCCGTCTGGGCGTTATTGGACTTCAGAAACCCGACCAAACTCAAACCTCACCGTTGCGAGTCTGTGCTCTATTCGCAACACTGAGGATTTAGAGCAACAGTTGGGCCAAAGGTCAATTAGTCGTCTGCGATCCCAAGTGAGTTGATCCGCGCGCGAAGCGTATTCCGGTTCACCCCAAGGAGCGCTGCCGTGCGCAGCTTGTTGCCCGAAGTGACGGACAAGGCGAGCTTGATCAGGGGCCGCTCAACCTGCTCCATGACACCCTGATGGATCTTGCTGTCATCCGGTGAAGCCTGAAGCAGGTCTCCCATGACAAAGCGATGCAGCAACGATTCCACTTCCTTCTCGAAGCTGGAATTGGACGAGATATCCTTCATCGCCTCGGCGCGCAGTTCACGTTCGATCTCGCGCTGGGAGATCACCACGTCAGGACTGAGCGCGGCCAGCCGCATGATCAGGTTTTCAAGCTCGCGGACATTGCCGGGCCAGTCATAGGCCATCATCAGGTCCATGGCGGCCGGCTCGATCTGCTTGGTGGACAAGCCTTTGCGTTGGGCGCGCAACAGAAAGGCCCGGACGAGCTCAGGAATGTCTTCCTTTCGCTGCCGCAGTGAGGGCATGAAAATCCGCACTACGTTGATGCGATAGAACAGGTCTTCCCTGAACCGGCCTTCATCGACGAGCTTGGCGAGTGGTTGGCGAGTGGACGCAATAATGCGAGCCCCGCCAGCTTCGCGCATAAGCTTCACAAGCTGAGTCTGTGCTTCTGCCGGCAGGTCCCCGATTTCGTCTAGATAAAGCGTGGCTTCCGGATCGAAGGCGATGCCCGGAGCATCCTCCGTGCCGAATAGATCCTTGCTGATCTGCTCGGTTGGCATAGCTGCAAGATCAAGCGCCTTGAACTTACCTGACTTGCCAGCGCCGAGCTGGTGGATGGCTTGGGCGGCGAGTTCCTTGCCGGTCCCCGATTCGCCTTCGATCAGGACAGTGAGATCGGTATTCATCACACGCGAGATGATCCGGTAGACTTCCTGCATGGGATCAGAGCGGCCGATGAGCGGCAGGCTCGCATCCCCCTCGGAATCGGCACTCGCAGCGTCTCGCTTTGCGGGTCCTTTCAGGGCGCGGCCGACAAGGCTTGAGAGCTGGTCGATATCAAAAGGTTTCGGAAGGTAATCGAAGACACCGTGGCGTGCGGCCGAGGCCGCCGTCAAAATTGTGTTCTGGCCGCTCATGACGATGACAGGCAGTTCCGGCCGCGCAAGCTTGATCGATGGCAAGAGTTCGAAGATGGCGGTGTCGCCGAGATAGACATCCGTGACAACGACATCGCCCTCGCCATTGCGGATCCAGCGCTCGAGCGCGTCAGCCGAGCTTGTGGCGCGCACCTGATAGCCTTCTGTAACGAGTGTCTGGTTTACGACCAGACGGATGCTGGCATCGTCTTCTGCAAGCAGGACCGTTTTCTGGCTCATGAATTCTGCTCCTGTTTCATTGGGAGAAAGACAGAGAATTTCGTCTGTCCGGGGCGGCTCTCGACCTTGATCCGCCCTTCATGGGCGGCGACCACTTCCGAGACGACACTGAGGCCCAGCCCCCTGCCCCCGGCTTTGGTGGACGAGAACATGTCGAACATCTGCTCTCTCTGGCGAGGCGAAATGCCCTTGCCATTGTCCTCGACCGTTACGCGGATTGCGCGCTGTAGCCGCTTGGCATTCCGCGCTCTCGAAAAGGCAAATCCCGTCTCGAATGCTGTCTGTAAGGTAACGCGCGCCGGGCCCTCGCCATCTGTTGCGGCTTCGGCGGCATTGCGGACGATATTCTGGAAGGCTTCGTGAAGGTGATCTTCATCGCCCAGTATTTCGGGCAAGGATGGATCATAGGCGCGGCGGATCGCAATTGCCCCAGCATTCGCTGCATCTTCGGCCAGCAGCACTTTGTCGAGCAGCTCATGAATATTGAACCGGTCGCGGCGCGGGGATGAAAAGAGCTCGAAAGCGGACAAGCGGCTGACCAGGCGCTCAATACGATGAGACTCGCTGCGAATGATATCGAGAAGCGGGGCCTGTTCTTCGCTGGCACTACGAAGAAGCAATTGCGCTGCCCCGGAAATGCCGGCGAGCGGATTTTTGACTTCATGTCCGAGAATTCGCCCAAAGCCCGATATTCCGACTGCAGCCCCAGCGGGATCGCGAACAGGCGCCTCGCTAATGACCAGTATAACGCGTCCTGAGCCAACAGGACGAAGCTTGAGGTCGAATAGTTTTCCGCCGGCCATTGTCGGTCCGGAGACGGCGACACCATGGGCGCTCACATCGCCCTCCTGCCCGTACACGCGGTCGAGAAGTTCGAAGACAGGCGAGTCGTGAAAGATGAACTCGCTGAGGGCTTTTTTTCGCAGAACGGATTCAGAGTGTCCGAAAATGACCTGCGCTTCGGTGTTAGCCGCTTCAATGCGGCGTTTGGAGTCGAGCTGGATGATCGCGAGCGGCGCCAGGTCTGCGAGATTGAGCGTGGATATCATGCTGCCAGACACTCCTCATCCAGATAGAGCCGTTGGAGTCCCGAGATAAGCAATTTCGGGTCCACAATCTGGCACATGGCCGACCGATAGGTGCGCCGGTCTGATACGGTCCAGCCAGTATCAAGATGATCGATGCAGGCAGCCACATGCTTTCGCACAATCCGCGCGCCAAGACTGGCGCCGTAGAGCGACAGGGTGTCCTCAATCTGCTCGATCAGGCTGTCGAGCTGGGTTTGCCTGTCCGGGCGCACATATGGCTTTCCTTGCAGTGCGGCAGTGACTTCCCCGAGCAACCAGGGGCGACCCATTGCGGCTCGGCCAATCATGACGCCATATGCGCCCGACGTCCGCAGGGCCGTCAATGCATCTCCCGTTGAAGCGATGTCGCCATTGGCAATGAC
>NZ_JBARZC010000101.1:0-5969 GCF_049649345.1 Henriciella sp.
CGTCAATGTCATGGCCTGTCTGGTCCACGTATAATGCCCGCGCCCTTTCAAGGACCGGCTCGGTGACGCCTTTCTCGCGTTGCCGGTCCGCCCAACTGACGAGTGGGGGGGCGATCAGAACAAGGCTGTGAAGGTCCGGCGACCCCGAAGCAGCGAGAGTGGCCGCGCGCGCCCCGAAGGAATGCGCGATGATTGTTTCGATTGGACCTTCCGCTTCAAGAACGTCAGCGATGGAGGCGCTCGCGTTTTGCCAATTGCAGGTCTCTGCTTTTGAAGCGCCATGGCCAGGCAGATCCATGAGAAGCACCGGCCGGCCTGTCTGCAGGAAATGCATCGCGAACTGGCGCCAGACGCGATGGCTATCATCCCAGCCATGAATAAACAGGGTCGTTTCCGGTCCGTCTCCGGCCCGCCAGACGGGCGTCGAGCCGGACTTGCCCGGGATATCACGGCGCGTATCGGGCGGCAGAAAGTTCTGCCCGGGCGCAGCGCTCGGCGCGAAAGGGCGCATCTCTGCGAGCAGCGCTCTGGCGGCCTCGGTGATGGCGTCCTCGGTCATGTCAGCTTGAGGAAATTCTCGATCAACTCATGGCCGTACTCGGTCTTGATCGATTCAGGATGAAACTGGACGCCGTAAACCGGACGCGTCTTGTGATGGACGGCCATGATCTCTCCGTCCTCGGTCCAGGCATCGGCCATCAGCGTGTCCGGCAGGCGGTCTGCGGGGATAGCCAGCGAGTGATAGCGCACGACCTGGTAGCGTTCCGGCATCCCGAAAAACAGGCCAGCCTGGGAGGTCCTGATCGAGGAAACCTTCCCGTGGAGAATGGCGCGTGCAGCGGCCACGGGCTCACCCATCGCGTCGCCAATCGACTGATGCCCGAGACATACGCCGAGGATCGGCAAACTGTCCGGTGCTGCCTTGATGAAATCGACACAGATACCGGCTTCACGCGGTGTGCAGGGGCCGGGCGACAGGACAACACCGCTCGGATTGAGTGCCAGGGCTTCCTGGACAGACAGCTCATCATTGCGGATTACATGCGTGCGTGCACCGGCCTGCTCGACATAGTGGACCAGATTCCAGGTGAAGCTGTCATAATTGTCGATGACGAGGATCATTGGTCAAACTCATAGGCGCCGGCGAGCTCGGCTGCGCGTTTCAGGGCGCCTGCTTTGTGCACCGTCTCGTCATATTCGTATTGCGGCTGGCTATCCAGCACGACGCCGCCGCCTGCCTGAATGTGAAGCTGACCGTCCTTCAGCACAGCTGTGCGAAGCGCGATGCAGGTGTCCATATCGCCATTCCAGCCAAAATAGCCGACAGCGCCGCCATAGATGCCGCGGCGGGAAGCCTCCAGCTCGTCGATGATCTGCATGGCCCGGATCTTCGGGGCACCCGAGACGGTGCCTGCCGGAAGCCCAGCGAGGAGCGCGTCAACGCTGTCCAGACCCTCACGAAGATTGCCTTCTACGTGGCTGACAATGTGCATGACGTGGCTGTAGCGCTCGACGATGAACTGCTCGCTGACCTCGACGCTCCCATAAGCTGCGACGCGGCCAACATCATTGCGGCCAAGATCGAGCAGCATGAGGTGTTCGGCGCATTCCTTCTCGTCCGCGAGCAGATCGGCCGCGCGCCGGGCGTCTTCCACCGGGTCGCCGGATCGTGGGCGTGTGCCTGCAATCGGGCGGATCGCGACGCGGCCTTCCCGGACCCTCACAAGGATTTCGGGGCTCGACCCAATAAGGCGCACATCCCCCAGATTCATATGGAACATGAAGGCCGACGGGTTCAGCCGTCTCAGCGCACGGTAGAGACTGATAGACTTGCGCGAATAGGGCGCTGAAAAACGCTGGCTGGGCACGACCTGGAACGTGTCGCCTGCTTTCGCATATTCGATACAGGCGTCGACCATTTCGAAATAGCGGGTCTTCGATGTGTTTGATCTGAAATCGAGTGTGTCTGCTTCGCCCACCCGCGGCGAGAGCGGCGTGAGCTGTTCGAGCGCGCGCTCGACCCGGTCGAGGCGTTCGACCGCGTCGTCTTTCTTGCCGGCTTCGTAGCGGCCGATCAGGAGGAGTTCCTGATAGAGGTGATCGAAAACGAGGACGATGCCCGGGATGACCAGCAGCGCATCCGGCACATTCAAATGGTCGGGCGCGGTAATCGTCACGGGCTCGACGTATTGGATCATGTCATAGCCGATATAGCCGAAAGCGCCTGACGCCATTGGTGGCAAGTCTTTCTCTTCCGTTTCAGCCCGGCCGGCCTCTGCGAAATGACGTAGCGCCTCGACAGGCGTCAGCCCGAGCTCGCGAGCCTCATCAAACGCTGCATTGTCAGCTGTTTCAGCCTTGCCGCCGGAAATGCGGAACCAGCGAAGCGGATCGAGGCCGAGAAAGGAATACCGCCCCAGGCGTTCGCCGCCATGAATCGATTCAAAAAGAAATGACCCGGCTGAATCCGGGTCAAGCTTGAGCATGGCTGATACGGGCGTTTCGAGATCGCCAATCCGCCGCCTGACGATCAGACGGTCGCGGGTCATGAATCCGGGTTTACCCGGTTCTTGTAGCCGGCAAATGCATCTGAATTGATTTTGAGGTCGACACTGCGCTGAATATCGGCGGCAAAGGCATCGAGGAGATCGCCGGCAAGCTGCGCTTGGATCTGTTGCTGCGATATCGGCGCCAGCGCCCGCAATTCTGCCTCGGATGCACGATCGATCGAGACCAGTTGAACGACAGCGACTTCATCCCGGTTCTGTGTCGGCGCCACATAGACATCGCCTTCCTCTTTCAGAGAAAAGGCTCCCGCAATAAATTGCGGCGGAATGGTCTGGCTGTTGCTCGTCTGGCGCGTGAAGCTGGCGTCAGGCGCTGTGACGCTCGCGCCATATTCTTCAGCAGCCTGTTCAAGCGTCTTCTCGCCGCTTTCCAACTCGGCTTTAAGCGCCTGCGCCGCATTAGTGAGCGCCTCATTCTCGCGCTGGGCCAACATCACGGTTCGCAAGTCATCCCGGATTTCGTCCAGCTCCGGCGTGTAAGCCTCGACTACTTCATCAACCCGCAGAATGAGCGCTGTTTCATCCTGGCCAAAACGCGCGGTCTTTCCGCCCTCGGTCAGATCGAAGGTGCGGGTGAGTATTTCCGGATCGCTTCTGAGCATGCCGGGTGCGAGGCCAAGCTCGGTCACGCCTGAGCGGTCAACGGCGGCAAAGCTGAGCACGGGTGTGCCCATTTCGTCTGCAATCTCTTCGAGCGCGGCACCTGTGCCGATCAGATTGTCGAGACGGGTGAGCGAGTCGTAATAGAGGCCGATGGCCTGCTCGCGGGAGAGCTCGTCGACAATGTCGCCGCGCACAGATTCAAACGGTTCGACCTCACCTGGTTCAATCGCTTCGAGCCGGGCTACGGTGAAGAAATTACCGGTCTGCACCGGACCATAGATCCCGCCTGGCTGGGCTGCAGGCCCGAAAACACGATCTGCCAGGTCAGTGTTCGACATGTCGGCGCGGGCGCCGGTTCGTTCGGCGGAATTGGCAATGCCTGTAATCGTGTCAGGGGCAGCGCCGCCGGCAATACGCCCAAGGGCCTGACGTGCGGCCTCCTCGGTCGTGAAGACGAATTCCGTCCATGTGCGCGTGTCTGGCCCGGCATATTGGCGGCCCTTCACGGCCTCATAATAGGCCCTCAAATCGTCTTCAGTGAGATCAGCCTGGTTTAGGAAATCGTCGAGAGTAAGCTGAATGAGGCTAACCCTGCGGCGTTGCGGCTGTGTCAAAGCCTGTTTCTGCTGGTTGTAATACTCCTCGAGCGCCTCATCGGTAATGTCTCCGACGGCCGGCAGCGCAGATCTGGGCAATACAAACCACGCGATTGAGCGCAGTTCGCCATTGAAGGCGGCCTGAAGGGAGGAGATGGCCAATGGGGCCTGAAGCCCTGCCTGCGTCGCGCCAGTCAGGCGCGATATCGTCATGTCACGCTTGAGGTAGGATTCGAACATCGGCACCGAGAAGCCGTTGGTTTGAAGCAGTTGCTGAAAGCGGACCGGATCAAAAGAGCCTGTATCGCCCTGGAAGGTCGTGTCGCTGCGGATAATGTCCAGCACTGCATCATCGGTCGCAACGGCGCCCAGGCGATCGGCATACGCCATCAAAGCGGTGCGAAAGAGCTCTCTCTGGTAAACCTGATCCACAATGCCGCGCTCGACGGCCTGCGCCTTGCTAATGGCTCGCCCGCGCTCATCGGTGGCTGCTCTCAGCTCGCGTTCGATTTCCTGGTCGAGCTGCGCTTCGGTCAGCCTGGTATCGCCGGCGGCGGCAAAATTGCTGCCGATACCGCCGGAAAACACGTCGGTCACACCCCATGCGCCCATGGCGACAATCAGGAGTACGAAAAGCAAGCCAGCCGCTTTGGTGCGGAGCATGTTTCTGAATAGCGTCAGCATGTGTGGTTGCCTTCACCTTTGTCTTGTCTCGATCCGAACTGCTTGCTAGGCGAGGCCGCCATGAGTTGCAAGATGGGGAACACCGTATGATCAGGCCACTGATTGCCGGAAACTGGAAGATGAACGGACTTCGCGCCTCGCTGGAAACCGCGCGCGAGGTTGAAAGGGGTCTTTCAGAGTTTGCGGACAAGGCTGATTGCCTGTTGTGCCCACCGGCCACCTTGTTGAAGGAAATGAGCCAACTCGCAAGCTCGGGGCGGCTGGCCGTCGGAGGCCAGGATTGTCACCCGGCAGACGCTGGCGCGCACACCGGCGATGTCTCGGCCGCAATGATCGCCGATGCGGGAGGCGCTTATGTCATTTTGGGCCATTCTGAGCGCCGGTCCGATCACGCAGAAACGAGCGAGATGGTTTGCCAGAAAGCGAGTGCTGCCTTCCGGGCTGGCCTGACGCCGATTGTCTGTGTCGGAGAAACGCTCGCTGAGCGCGAGCAGGAACAGACGCTGGAGATTGTCGGTGCACAACTTCGCGGTTCGGTGCCGGACGAAGGATCTGACACGCTTTTCATTGTTGCCTATGAACCTGTCTGGGCAATCGGAACAGGGAAGGTTGCGACGCCCGAACAGGTGGAGGCGGTGCACACATTCATTCGGAACGAGCTTACGAAGCGCTTCGGTAACCAAGGCGCCGCGACACCCATTCTCTATGGCGGCTCCATGAAGCCCGGCAATGCCGCCGAGCTTCTTTCAGTGACTGACGTCAATGGCGGTCTGATCGGCGGCGCAAGCTTGAAAGCAGAAGACTTCCTCGCCATTTACTCGGCTTGTATCGACCTGTTGTGAGATAGGGGGCTTGGCGCGGCGCGCTGAAACCCTTATCCGGCGGCAAAGAATTCTGAAGAGAAATCCATGACAGTTATCCTCGTCATCCACATCCTGGTCAGCCTCGTGCTTGTCGGCGTCGTATTGATGCAGCGTTCCGAAGGCGGCGCTCTCGGCATTGGCGGTGGCGGTGGCGGCGGCGGTCTTATGTCAGGCCGTGGCGCAGCTGGAGCGCTGGTCCGCACGACGATAATTTTTGGCGGAATCTTTTTTGTCACCAGCCTCGTTCTTACAACAATCGCCACCCGGCACCTCGGTGACACACGCACCGAGATTGAGCGGCAACTGGATGAAGAGTTCAATACAACACCAGGCGGCGATCCGCTTGACGTAATCAATGACCCGACCGCACCGCTTCTGGATGATAGCTCTGCGCTCGATCCGGCACCGGCGCCAAGCGAAGATCCACTGGCAGCCGATCCCGCCGTTGCTGATCCTCTGGCTACCGAGCAACCACCGGAAGAGCCGGCATCAGACAGCGCCGACGCGCCATCTGAAGAAGCTGTGGATGAAGGCCAGCCACAATAATTTCCAGTGCTTTGCCCATTAGGCGGCACGCAGCGAATCGGGCAAACTGACTTCCCATGATCCGCTATATTTTCATTACAGGCGGCGTGGTTTCCTCGCTGGGAAAAGGC
>NZ_JBARZC010000102.1:0-2124 GCF_049649345.1 Henriciella sp.
ACTACTCGATCAACGATGTTGCAGAGGACAACTTCGGTGTTGAAGCTGACTATGCCGATGGTCCAATCAGCGCCAACGTCTTTTACGACTTTGACGGCGATGATGACGCGTTCGAAGCCGGAATTGAAGGTGCCTATGACACTGGTCTGAACCTCGAAGTTCTTGCTGGCTACATTTATCAGGAAGATGGCGAAACCTCGCAGTTCTACGTTGCAGGCGTCTATGACCTCGGCGGCGGTGCAGAGCTGCTCGTCTCCTACGCAGAAGACGACGATGACATTGATGAAGACGAGATCGGCGATCCAGAGTACCAGCGCGGTGCGACTGTGGAAGTTTCGTTCGCTTTCTAATCAAAGCTGAACGTACAAAGGTCAGAGCGGTCCTTCGGGGCCGCTCTTTCTTTTTGGGCGGGGCGCATTTCAGCGGCGCAGCCTATAGCCATCCAAAGGATGCGCCATTATGAATATCGCCGGGCCCGCGCGCCCGGCCTTTGCATATTTGAAAGACAGCCCAGATGAACAGCTATTCCCCCGCCGCGATCGAAGGAAAATGGCAGGAGCGATGGGCCGAGGCCGAAACCTTTACGGCCAAACGCAGCGCGGACAAGCCCAAATACTACGTGCTCGAGATGTTCCCCTATCCATCGGGCCGCATCCATATCGGGCACGTGCGTAACTACACCATGGGCGACGTGATCGCGCGCTACAAGCTGACCACCGGCCACAATGTCCTGCATCCGATGGGCTGGGATGCCTTCGGGATGCCGGCCGAGAACGCGGCGATGGCATCCGGTGGCCACCCCAAGGACTGGACCTACCAGAACATCGCCGACATGCGCGCGCAGATGAAGCCGCTGGGCCTGTCGATCGACTGGAGCCGCGAATTCGCCACCTGCGATCCGGAATACTACGGCCAGCAGCAGGCGCTGTTCATCGACTTTCTGGAAAAGGGCCTGATCTACCGCAAGAAGGCGGTCGTGAACTGGGATCCGGTGGACATGACCGTGCTGGCGAACGAGCAAGTGATCGACGGCAAGGGCTGGCGATCCGGTGCCGAGGTCGAACGCCGCGAGCTGGTGCAATGGTTCTTCAAGATCAGCGACTATTCCGAAGAGCTGCTCGACGCCATCGACGGGTTGGACAACTGGCCTGCGAAGGTCAAACTGATGCAGGCCAACTGGATCGGCAAGTCCCGCGGGCTGGAATTCAGTTTCCAGCGGACCGATGGCGGCGAGATCGCGGTCTATACCACACGGCCGGACACGCTGATGGGGGCGTCGTTCGTCGGCATTTCTCCGGACCATCCTCTGGCCCGGGAACTGGAAGCGAAGGATGAAAAGGTCGCCGCCTTCTGTGCCACGTGCCGCAAGGGCGGAACGACGGCCGAGGCGATGGAGAAGGCCGAAAAGCTGGGCTATGACACCGGTCTGACCGTCACGCATCCTATGGCAGGCCAGCCCGACCTGCCGGTCTATATCGCCAACTTCATCCTGATGGACTACGGCACCGGCGCGATTTTCGGCTGCCCAGCCCACGACCAGCGCGACCTCGACTTCGCACGGAAATACGGGCTGCCCGTGATCAGCACCTTTGCCCCCGCCGACGATCAAGGCATTACCATGCCCGAGGACGGCGGCGCGGCCTATGTGCCCCCGAAGACAGAAAAGGTGATCTACATACAAGGCTTTGCGGGCAATACCGAACAGACCGGGGAAGAGGCGATCGACGCCGCCATCGCCTTTGCCGAGGATCTGGGTTTCGGCGAAGGCGTCACCAAATTCCGCCTGCGCGACTGGGGACTGAGCCGCCAGCGCTATTGGGGCTGCCCCATTCCGGTCGTGCATTGCGGCGATTGCGGCGTGGTGCCCGAGAAGAAAGAGAACCTGCCCGTCGAACTGCCCTATGACGTCAGCTTCGACACGCCGGGCAATCCGCTCGACCGGCATGAGACGTGGCGCGATTGTGCCTGCCCCGCCTGCGGCAAGCCCGCCAAGCGCGAAACCGATACGATGGACACCTTCGTGGATTCGTCATGGTATTTCGCCCGTTTCACCGCCCCCGACGCCGAAACGCCGACCCGGCTGGAGGACGCGGAATACTGGATGAACGTCGACCAATATATCGG
>NZ_JBARZC010000103.1:0-2246 GCF_049649345.1 Henriciella sp.
TCATTAAGCAGCCAGCCATTGGCATGCGAGGGGACGCCGTCGATCTCATTATACGAGGCCATAAGGCTCATAATGTTGGAATTGGTCACGATATGCTCGAAAGGCGGAAAGAACACTTCGCGCAGAATGCGCTCCGAAATATTCGACGGGCCGACATTGGTGCCGCTTTCCGGCTGGCCGTGGCCGGTCATGTGCTTGAGCGTCGCAAATACCTTGCCGTCCGCCAGCGGAAGCGTGCGCCCCTGAAAGCCGTAAACCGCCGCGAGACCGATCTCGCCGGCGAGAAAAGGGTCTTCCCCATAGGTCTCCTCGATCCGACCCCAGCGCGGATCGCGAGCGACATCGACAACCGGTGAGAGCACCATGTGCGGGCCTCTTGCCCGGATCTCGCGCGCGACGACGGAATAGATGTCCTCGATCAGCTCAGGATCCCAGGTCGATGCGAGGGCGATGGCCTGCGGGAAGGAGGTTGCGCCGCGCGCCGCATAGCCGTGGAGGCCTTCTTCATGAAACAGGACAGGAATGCCGAGGCGGGTTTCCTCAACCGCATATTTCTGGATCGCATTGACCAGTTCGACGGTCTGCGCCTCATCCCGGAAGGGCTGTTCCAGCGGGCTCGACGGCCCCTGCAGGTCGTTCGGGCGGGCAAAGTGGCCAATGCCGCCCGGATAGAGAGACGCAGCGAGCGCCGGATCGAACTTTCCATCGTCGTCAAAAAGATCCGTCTTCGGCGTCCAGATCGCCGTGATCTGCGCGATCTTCTCCTCGAGAGTCATGCGTGACAGCAGATCGTCGACGCGCTCATCGACGCTGAGGCTCGCATCCATGTACGGCGCGTCGGCCGACGCCTCCTGAGCCTGCGAGGTGGCCTGCAGACTGCCAACATTCTCGCAGGCTGCGGCAAGACAGATCGCAGCAACGGCCGTGCCCAGCCGTCTGAGAAGACTATGTTTTTTTGCTATAATCCCGGTTTGCACTCCGCCCATCGACGTCTCTCCCTATATTTATGATAGGGCTAACATAGAGGGGTCTGAAGCGGCCTGTAAACCGTTTTCGACGGGCTCACACTGGAGGCGCGAGACTTTCGCGTTCAATAATCTGGATGGTGTCATTCACAACGTGAATTGTCTGGCCATCCCAGTCGCCGCTCGTCACTTCGGAGATGATATTGATGGCCGCTTCCGCCATCTGCGCAATCGGCTGGTGAAGCGTTGTAAGGCGCGGCCAGATGGCAGCGGCGATCGCAGTGTCATCGAAGCCAACAATCGACAATTGGCCCGGCACCTGAATAGACCGGCGCTGAGCCGCGGCGACCACGCCGGCCGCCATGTCGTCATTTGCTGCGAAGATGGCCGTTGGCGGATTGTCGAGTTCGAGAAGCTTGTCGCCCTGCCTCATGCCCGACCGGAAGGTGAAATCGCCCTCACGCATCAGGTCTGGATCCACGTCCAGCCCCTCCTGGCGCAGCGCCCGCTTATAGCCCTCCTCACGCTGCGTGCTGTCAGGGTGGCTGACCGGGCCACTAATAAATCCGATGCGCTTGTGGCCACGCGAAATGAGAAGATCCGTCATCTTCTGACCGGCCACCGCGTCATTGAAAACCACGGTGGATTGCTGGTCTCCGGCTTTTGCATTGCCCATCAGCACGATTGGCAGACCAAGCTCGCGGATCAGTCCGATCAAGGCCTGGTTACTGCTGAGAGGCGGCGCAAGGATCAGGCCGTCGAGCCGGATCGTGCTAAGCCGTTTTGCAATGGCGGAGGTGTCCGTCCCATCGTCAACATTGGCGAGATCTTCGATCACCAGGTGATGGCCAAGTTCGCGGCAATGCTTGAGCGCGCTGACGAGAAGGGCGCTCAGATAGCTCGGGCTGGGGTTGTAGTAGGCAAGGCCGATCAGCTTCGACTTGCCGCCGGCAAGCCCCCGCGCCATCAGATTGGGGCGATAGTTCAGCGCAGCTATCGCGGCTTCGACCCGTTCACGCGTCGACGCTTTGACCAGCTTCTGCTTGTTGAGCACCCTCGACACGGTCATCTGGGACACGCCGGCCTTTTCGGCGACTTCTTTGATTGTTATTGGCTGACGCTTGTTCAAAGTCCTGAATTCCGGTTGGTAAAGACTACAAAAACTAGCCTGTACTCATTGCCGTCAGGTAAAGGCAAGCACCTTCACCGACAGCGCGAACGATAGATCTCAAAGCTCGCCTTTAGCTTTTCTCAAATAATGGCAGACGCGAGGGGGCAGCC
>NZ_JBARZC010000104.1:0-4113 GCF_049649345.1 Henriciella sp.
CAGGATCTCGTCGCGCCCGCCCATGATGATCTGCTGGGTCTGTACGAAGAACTCGATCTCGCGAATGCCGCCTGGTCCGAGTTTCACATCAGGGGCGATGTCATCGAGATCACTCGTGCCTACCTTGGCATTGATCATCCGCTTGATCGCCTGCACGTCGGCAATCGCCCAATAGTCCATGTGACGGCGCCAGATGAAAGGCTCTATGGTTTTCAGGAACTTCTCAGCCGCCCCCTTGTCGCCGGCGCAAGGCCGCGCCTTGATCCAGACCATGCGTTCCCAGTTCTGGCCGACGCTTTCATAATAGATCGAGGCCATGTGCGTGGAGACGGCCGGCGGCGTCGAACTCGGATCAGGCCGCAAGCGAAGATCGGTCCGGAACACGTACCCATCGCCCGTCACATCTTCGAGGATGCGCATTGCATCGCGCACGACGCGGCTGGCGGCATCGCCTGCGGTTTTCTCACCGCCATCAAAGATGTCCGGGTCGTAAAAGACCGCGATATCGATATCGGAGGAATAATTAAGCTCGAAGGCGCCCATCTTGCCGAGCGCGATGGCAAACAGACCGTTTGGCTTGAGGCCCCGCTTGCCCAGCGCAAGTTGGAGCGCCGCCTCAAGCGCCGCATCGGCAAATGCCGTCAGGTGGCCTGTCAGGTCCATGACATCACCCGCGCCTGAGAGGTCCATTGCAGCGACGCCGATGTGATTGGCAAGCTTCGCCGCGCGCAGCCGCGCCATCGCCTCATCCATATCGGACAAGCGCCCTGCTGCGCGGGCCTCGTCGAGTGCGTGGCCCAGCAGGGCTTCACCGCCATTGGCCTCCAGGCGGTGCATGGCATCAGGTGAGCGGCGGGCGGCGCGGGCGAGATAAGGTGCGATGTCCGCGCCCTTCAGGAACGCGTCATGCGGCGTCTTAGCGAGCGGTCTGATCGTCATGCCGGCGACCTTAGCGATCGCGCGGCAGGGAGAGAACCGCTTTCAGGCCGCGCGGATTTAGCGGCGGCTCGGTCCACAACAAGTCGAGATGGCCCTTGTGAAGCTCGGCGACGGCATCGGCGAGCGCCAGACCCAGACCTGATCCAGGCTGTGTCCGCGCACTATCGAGCCGGAAGAAGCGTTCCTTGGCATGGTCGCGCTGATGCTCGGGAATACCCGGGCCGTCGTCAGCGACCACAATCTCGATATTGCCTTGAGACCGACGCGCGCTGAACCGAATGTGGCCGCCCTCGGGCGTGTATTTAACGGCATTGTCGAGAAGGTTCGATACCGCTTGCGCGATCAACTCCCGGTCGCCAAGGACGACGATACCGGTCGATATATCGCTCGAAAAATGAAGGCCTGAATCCTCGCAGGCCGGCTCGTAGAGTTCGGCAAGTTCTGACAGGAGTTCGAACAGGTCGAACTTCAACATGCGGCCCTCCGCCCCGGCATCGAGGCGCGAGAGGCGAAGAATAGCATTGAAGGTCTGCAGGACACGGTCAACTTCGAGGACGGTGTCCTCCAGCGTCTCGCGCGCAGTCTCTTCGTTCATCGTGGAAAGGAGCGACGCTTCAAGGCGGTTGCGCAATCGTGACAAGGGCGAACGCAGATCGTGCGCGATGGCATCGCCAGAATGGCGTGTCGTCGCCACGAGCCGTTCAAGCCGTTCAAGCATTGTATTCAGATGCTGGGCGAGCCGGTCGAACTCGTCGCCCGAACCGCTGACAGGCGCGCGGATGGAGAGGTTGCCGGCCACAATAGCCTCTGTTGTTCGCGTAAGCTGCTCGGCGCGCCGCGCCGCATAGCGCGAGATGAACACCCCGCCAATCAGGGCAAGCAGGATGCCGATCGGCGCCGCTGTCGTCACAGCCTGGGTAATCCGCCGCACGATCCGGCCGCGTTCACCGGTTTCGATGGCGACGAGCAGAACATTGCCATTGGCGAGACGGACAATACGCCCTTCCGCCTCGGTCACGACTGGCGAGCCATCGCCGCGCGGCATTTCAATCGACAGGCTGACCAGGCTGACCTCGCCGACGGCCTCAGGCGGCGAGACAGGCAGGTACGGAAAATCGCCGATGATGCGTTCACCCTCCGGCGTTTCCAGCTGATAACGAAAAGGGGCACCCGGAACGAGTGCCCTCTCAATCACCGATTGTTCGAGGCGTTCAAGCCCGCCGGCATTATAGGCGAGCCCCAGGGCGCGCATCTCCGCATCCAGCCGCTGGTCGGCCTCTGCGCGCAGAGAGCCGACCGTCGCCTGAAACAAATAGGCGAGCAGCAGGAATGAGAACAGTCCGAAAAGGACTGAGTAAACGAGCGCCAGCCGGAAGGTTGTCGTCCGGACAAACGCAAAGGGGCCAGATTTCATGCCTGTAGGCAGTAACCCGCGCCGCGCACCGTTTGAAGTAGGGGTTCGTCAAAATCTTTATCTATTTTCGCGCGAAGACGTGAAATATGCACGTCGATCACATTGGTCTGGGGGTCGAAATGATAGTCCCAGACCTTTTCGAGCAACATGGTTCGCGTGACCACCTGGCCAGCGTGCCGCATCAGAAATTCCAGCAGGCGGAACTCGCGCGGCTGCAGCTCGATCTTCTGGCCGGCCCGCCAGACCTTGCGTTCGAGCAGGTCCATTTCGAGATCGCCGACTTTCAGCTTCGTGACCGGCGGCTCGTCCTTGACCTGGCGCCGGCCGAGCGCTTCGACCCGGGCCGCAAGCTCTGCAGGCGCGAAAGGCTTGGCGAGGTAATCGTCCGCGCCAACCTTCAGGCCTTCGACCCGATTGTCCACATCGGACAGGGCCGACAGGAAGAGCGCCGGGGTCTGGCCGCCGCCGGTTCGATATTCCTCGACCAGTTTCAGACCGTCTTTCTCGGGCAGCATGCGGTCGACGACCATGGCGTCGAACTCACCGTCGCGCGCCTGAG
The DNA here is from genome assembly GCF_049649345.1 of Henriciella sp. Taxonomy (GTDB): domain Bacteria; phylum Pseudomonadota; class Alphaproteobacteria; order Caulobacterales; family Hyphomonadaceae; genus Henriciella. The sequence goes on from NZ_JBARZC010000104.1 coordinate 2,913, forward strand.
CGAGACCGTCTGCGCCATCATAGGCGGTCTGAACCTCATGACCGGCTTCTGACAAAACCTTGTTGATGAAACTCGCGTGCTCGCGATCATCTTCGATTACCAGGACCCGCATCATGGGCTCTCCTCTACTGATCAGTCTTCGCCGGAATCAGCGATATCGGTTGTCACGAACATCGTGCGCTGACCGTTGCGTACCGCGAGAAGAAGCTTGTCGCGGCCTTTGGCCTTCACGTCCGAAATTGCGGTTTCGAGATCGTCCACCGAATTGAGAGGTTGCCCGCCGGCAGACAGGATTGCCATGCCGGGGCGCACGCCGATTTCGCGCAGCGGACTGTCAGAGTCGAGATCGCCGATCACAAGTCCGGCTTCATCGCTTTCCAGATCCATGCTCGCCCGCGCCGCATCGTCGAGCGGCAGAAGGCTAACGCCGAGCGGGCCTTCTTCGGCTTCGGAATTGTCGGACTCAGGGGCGGTGTTCGCGTTCGGAGCGATCGCATTCGGATCAACCGGGCGTTCGCCGACCGTTACCTCAACAGTCGTCGGCTCGCCATTCCGGAGCACGCGGAAGTCGTTGGTCGATCCGGCAAGCAGATCGCCGACCATCCGGGTCACTGATGTTGCGTCTGTCGCGCTCTTGCCGTTGACCGACAGGATCACGTCGCCGCGTTGCAGGCCGGCTTTCTTGGCCGGGCTGAGATCATTCACGTCAGCAATAATGGCGCCGCGCGCTTCGCTGAGACCCTGGGCCTCAGCCATGTCTTCTGTGACGTCCTGGATGGTGACACCCAGCCAGCCGCGAGAGACCTTGCCGTCCCGGATCAGCGCATCGGTCACATCGACCGCGAGTTCTGCCGGGATGGCAAAGCCGATACCGACAGAGCCGCCCGTGGGCGAGAAAATTGCTGTGTTCACGCCGATCACGCGGCCTTCAAGATCGAAGGTCGGGCCGCCGGAATTCCCGCGGTTGATGGCAGCATCGATCTGCAGGAAGTCGGTATAGGGGCTGTCGCCGCCAAGCTCGCGGCCATCGGCAGACAGGATGCCAGCCGTTGCCGTCCCGCCGAGGCCGAACGGATTGCCGAGCGCAACGACCCAGTCGCCGCGCCGCAGCTCGGTGCCGGTCTCAAACTCGACATAAGGATATGGGCCTGGTTGGACGACCTTGATAACGGCCAGATCGGTCTGCGGATCGGTGCCGACC
>NZ_JBARZC010000105.1:0-2153 GCF_049649345.1 Henriciella sp.
GGCTCCGCCCCTTTTGCATTCAGGGAGCAACATCATGACCACCCATTCAGAAGTATCCCCCTCATCGGGCGGATTGCTCGTCATACTGCTTTCGATCCTGCTCCCGCCGCTTGGCGTGGCCCTATCACGCGGGATCGGAACACAGTTCGTAATCAACATCGTGCTGACCTTGCTCGGCTACGTGCCGGGACTGGTTCACGCCGTATGGCTCGCTGCGCGCCCGGCTGACTAATCAGCCGCGCCAAGCGCTTGTCTCAACACCCAATTTTCAGAAGGAATTCAATAGATGGCAGATCTAGAAAAATTAAAGGAAAACCCAAAAGAGCAGCTGTTCGGACATTTGGAAGATGTTCGCGCGGTTATGCTCGGTTCGCCGGATCATGAGCAGCACATGCAGCCCATGGCGCCTCAGATTGACGAGGAGACTGGTACGATCTGGTTTTACACCAGCAAGTCGTCCGACCTCGTGAAGGCCTTGGGTGTTGACGGCGGCAAAGTTCATCTTTGTGTCGTCGAAAAGGATTACCAGGCCTGTCTGCTCGGTGACCTGAACGTTGATCATGATCAGGCCAAGATCGACCAGTTCTGGAGCTCTGTAGTTGCTGCCTGGTTTGAAGGCGGCAAGTCCGATCCGGACCTGACCATGCTTCGGTTCCACCCGCACAATGGCTCGATCTGGGCGTCGGACAAGAACCCGATCACGTTTGCCTGGGAAATCGCCAAGGCCAATCGCAAGGATCAGACGCCCGACATCGGCGAACGCAATTCGGTCAATTTTCACTGATTGATGACAAAATCGCCGTAAGGCGACGGCCAGCCCTGATTTGATGGGGCTGGCTTTTTTATTGCCTCAGATCGACCTAAGGAGAGCACATGCATCTGTTCGAGCCTCAATGTGTTGCGCCAACAAGCTGTCTGCTGGGGCAAAGCCCGGTCTGGAGCCCGTCGGAGGGCCTTCTGTGGTGGGTCGATCCGAACCGGGCAAAACTACACCGCTACAACCCAAAAACGGGCAATGCGCGCCGCTATGATTTGCCCTTGAAGGCGAGTGTGATTGCCTTGTCGCAAGGCGAACTGCTCATGGCCGGCGAGCTGGAAATCGGCTTCTTTGATCCCTCCACCGAGGAATACACAAAACTCGTCGCAGTCGCCGATGAAGCCGAAGGAAACCGGATCAATTGCGGGGGTGTCGCCCCAGATGGAAGCTTCTGGTTCGCAACCATGGATAGTCATGAAGCTGATGCGCGGAGCAGCTGGTACCGGCTGGCGCCCGATCGCACTATCGCGTCTCTGAAACAAAAGCCTGTCGTCATACCAAGCTCGGCCTGTTTCTCGCCTGACGGCGCCACCTTTTACACCTGCGATACCACAGAGCAGGAAATCCATTCTTTTGATGTCGAAGATGGTTCGAGGCTCGCAAATCGCAGGATTTTTTCGACGACGAGTTCAGGGGCGGGATATCCTGACGGGTCGACAATCGACAGCGAGGGATATCTCTGGAACGCAGAGTGGGATGGTGCCCGCCTGGTCAGGTACAGCCCGGAAGGGGTGATCGACCGGATTGTAAAGCTTCCCGTGAGCCGGATTACGGGGTGTTGCTTTGGGGGCAGGGATCTGAAAACGCTTTATGTGACGACAGCGCGCACCGGACTGACTTCCTTCCAGCTTGATATGCAGCCCTTTGCAGGCAGCCTTTTTGCCTTGCAGACCGAGATCCAGGGTCGGCGGAGCGCCGAGTGGACGGGCCGGTAGGGCTGCTGTCGTCCTGGCCATCGCCGCTTGCGTTTTGAACTTCCTGCACCCAGATGGCTTCACAACCGACGCAATGCGGAGTAAGGCACTGGCGAAAGCGACCCTGACCGCTTAAACCCCCGACTTTCAGGATTTGATGGATGGCCGATAAGGACAAAAAGAACAGCGTGGACCCGATCACTTTTGCGAGGCAGGTCGAGGCCGAAGGCCGCAAGGTGACATGGACGTCGCCGAGCGAGACGATTCAAGCGACGATCATGGTCGTCATCATGTCCATCATCGTTGCCCTGTTTCTGTTCCTTGCAGACCAGGTCATCGCTATTCTGATCCGCCTGATCACCGGTCTCGGCGCATAATTTTCAAGGAGTGCCAAAAATGGCTACTGCCAAGTGGTATATCGT
>NZ_JBARZC010000106.1:0-5080 GCF_049649345.1 Henriciella sp.
GATTGGTACCGCGCGACGGATCGGCACCCGGCATGTTCTGGACAGCATGGTAAAACAGGTACTCGGCCGAGAAAGGCTCGGCAGACGCGGCCATGTGAGCGTGGGCATCGGTGGCGGCGCAGGCAAGACACGACATCCTGGCGCCCTGAGTCCTGACCGGCTTGAAGGACGATCTCAGATCGATTGTACGCGTCATGGTATCCGGGCGCCCCGGCTGGTCCGCGCTGCCCTTGAGGCGCCGCCCCGTTCCTTTCCATAAAGGTCCAGTCTGATATCGAGCACGCCTTTGCCGGGAGCGCCATCCGCCCAAGGCTGGCGTTCTTCCATCGAAATGTCGACGACGGCCTGATCTGGCGGCCGTGCGATGATGGTGCGGACCGACGCCGCCCCATAATTCAGTGGTGGCTCACCGAGTTCATTTCTATCCGAGAGGATCTCGAAGCCCGCTTCCTCAAGCCTGTCGGCATTCCATTGAAAGCCGGCGCTTGATGCCTCTGTGAGGTCCAGCCTCACGATATCGGCTGCGCTCCCCTGCAAATTCGTGCCATTGTCCTTTTCCGAAATTTTCCAGACATCGGCCCAGCTGTTTGAAGGGCGATAGCCTTTTCCGATTTCAGATTTCAGTGCCGCAACCTTCTGGTCGACCAACGCCTTCGCCTCCTCCCGGGAGATGACATTATGCGAGACCAGCCCCCAGCAGGTCGCTTCATAGCTGGCCCCCATTCTGAGCGCGAGCTGGTAGACATTTGCGGGGTTCTGCAGATGTCCCCGCACCGTCCAACCCTGTTTCTGGATGTGGTACTTGTAGAGCCAGCGCGGCAGGAGAAATTCCGCCGCAAAGGCATCAGCGGCGATTTCCTGCAAGTCATGGCCGCCGGACGCAAAGCCCGAGCGATAGTTCAGCGTCTGATCGATGCTGCCGGAATGGTCGAGGACCGCATGGCCAAGTTCATGTGCGGCGGTAAACCGCTGGATCGACAGGACCCTTTCCGTCGTCACGATTATGCCGCGCAGCGGTGAGGGAAGGCATAGTCCGAGCGCCGATTTCAGCGGCTTGAACACGAGCGTGATGCCCAGCGCCTCGATTGCACCGAACACATCGATCTGGCCTTCGCCAAGATTGAGCTGCGCCCTGGAATTCAGTTCAAGATGTAGCGCCTTGGCTGCGGCGATGGCCTCGAACCGGGCCACTTCAATGGGACTACGTGCCACCACTCTCTCCCGGCTGCTTCGACTGAAGGAATCGCGCAAACGACAGCAGCTGCTCGCGGTCTTCGTCTGAGAGTTTCGTCGCTGCCCGTGCCAGGGCTTCCACACTTTCCGGCAGAGGCGGCACTTTGAGGGACCCGGTGAAGGAATCGACAGATTGGGAGTAAAGCTGGGCGAATCTGGAGAGTTCGACAGCGTTGACCTTCCGTTTGCCGCTTTCGATCAGGGAAATGGCCGACCGGGTCACACCGAGTGCACCAGCGGCTTCGTCCTGGCTGATCTCGAGATACTCGCGTGCTGCCTTGAGGCGGGCACCGATCTCCGCCCATTCCGGATTTGTATTGCTCATGGCCTTATCCCTGAACTTTGGTCATTGGTTTGGCCGGCTTGCGGCGCTTGACCTTCCGCTCGCCCGAATAGACGGCGCGTAGCTGCGGCAACAGCTCCGAGAACAGTTCATTCCTGGATTTATACCCTCCGCGCTTGATGATTTCCGGGGGAATATCGATACCGAGAATGCTTCTGGTCACCGCGCTCGCATCAAGGACACGCTTGGAGTCAATTGCCGGACCAGAACCGACAATCGATCCGCCCGTTCCGGTAGGCGCACTCGAAACGATATCGGCGTCAATGGCCGACGTTTCTTCATCATACCAGTCCGACAGGGCTGCGCGGAGCGCGTTCTCCGCTGCATCGAAGGCGTGTTCTCTTTCTTCGCGAGACAATGTGGGATCCATTCCAGCCATCACGTGTGTTCGAATTTCGAACAATATGTACACAGGTGTGTGATTTGTCAACGCATGTGCGCGTTATGTTCCGCCCACCCCGCCATGGCATCATTTGGGCGAGGGGATTTCCACCGCCAGGCATCGATCATGTGTGCGGATGATCAGCCCGCCTTTTGGTCTTATTGTTTCAGGGCAAAGAATGGCACGGACAGTGAGCCCGAACCGTTTGCGATCAGGCGCAGGCACCACCCAACACGTAGCGGCCATCAGCAATTGTGACTGTCGTATTCAGCCTCGCTGCCAGTTGCTCGACCGCATTGGCGCACCGGTCCCGGAAATGCCAATCCGGTGCTGCGGCATGGGCCGCCACGAGCCGGTCCAGCGCGTCCATGCTTCCCATGGCTGTCAACGCTTCAACCCCTTGGGAGGCCAGATTGTAACGGCTTGATGCGAGGATTTTCTCAATCAGCGGCATCGGCAGCACCGGTCTCAGCTTGCGCAATTGGCGAACCGCATTCGGTTGCACATAGGCGTATTCGTCTTCCTCGATCCAGTCCGGGCCATCCATGTCGTCGATGGCTTCCAGAACCTGCTCAATCCGTGATCTTGCCCAGACGGATCCGAGACTTGAGGCTGAATTCAGCAGGCTCAGTTGCTGCAGCGGCGTCAGATCGGACCGCTCGGTCCAGGACTCGACGATGGGCAGCCATTCCGAAAGCGCCGGGTGCGGCGCGGTGGGCTTGACGACACCGCCTGAGCGCATGTCCATCTCGAAGACATGAAGCATCCCGGTGGCGACCGAGCCGGCAAGGCTCGCCGCGTCCTCGCCCGATTTGAACCGCTCACCGACGAGCGCCGCTGCGCGCAGGCCAAGGCCACGGTCGCGATGGTGTCCGAAAAGCGCAAGACAGGTCGCGACATCTCCGGCGGGCAGGTCCGGAATGTCGTCGATGAGGCCTTCAAAGATCTCGCGATTACCGAATCGGGCTTCAAACAGTCTCAGGATCGTCTTGACCGGCAGGGCCATTTCGGGATCGGCCATGCATGTCCTGGCGAAGCCGGACCGGGTCTCAGCGTCGGGGATAATCTGCACAATCGATCCCGCAAGGTCTTCCTTTCGGTCGAGGCTGATGTTTTCATCCTTCAGCAGCGATCGCAGAAATGCCGCCGGATCGTCATGCAAGGCAACAAGATCGCGTGCCCTGTAGTGCCGGTCCCAGTCCTCCTGCTGCAGGGCGAAGCGGGCAAGGGCGATCGCGTCATCCTCCAGCGGCGCGCCGCCGAGTGCATATGCTGCCATCCGGACCTGCGCTGGCAGATCCGGAGATCGTGCCAGGCCAAGCGCCAAACCGCGGGATACATAGGCCGGCTCCAGATTCATGAGCAGGCTCCCAATCTCTTCTCTCGCATCCTCGTCGAGCGCTTCGTCTGCCAACTTGATTGCAATCACTTCGAAGGCCCGGTTGCCTGCTGCCTGGAGGGCGGGCTTCAAGCTGCGATAGAGCATCAGGCTGGAGCGATCCTTAGTCATGAGGCTCTCAAGGACGCTGAGGGTGAGTTCATTGTCCTTGAGCGATGACAGGATGTCACCGGCTCCGGAATTCATCAGCCATCGGTGATGAAGCGCCGCTGTCAGCTCAGGTACCGGAGGATTGATGAAGCCGTCTGCGAGAAGCCGGCCGACCCGTTCGCGCGCATTGCTGGGCGCGTGGATCCAGAATTCGACGAGGCGCCGGGATACATCGTCCCTGAGGGCTTGGGAGACCTTTGCCCCGTTGGCAATGCAACGGCCAACAAGCCGGAGCCCTGTGCAAAATGCATCGTCCGGCCGGTCCAACATCGCCCTGATGGCCGGCTCGGGCGCTTTGTGGCGCTCAAGCGCAAACTGGATGACCTGAGCCCAAGGCCGCTGGATTGCGTCCTCGATCCTGCCGGACAATGTATCGGCAAATTCCGCTACGAGATGGCAGGCGGCCAGATATTCCTGGACGATCGGATACGGAAAGACGAGGCGGATACTGCTCTGGCGTCGGAGGATCCCGTTCTGCGTCAGGAGGCTGAGTATGCTGTCAGCCTCGGCCTGGGAAACGGCGTGACGGGCGATGATCTCCCGCACTTCACGCTCACTGGCGCCGATGGCCTGATTTTCCAGCAGGTCGAAGGCCAGCGTCTCGGCAATGGGCCGCAGGACAGGGCTGCGGTCTTCCGGGTCGTACTGTACCTTGTGATCGGCCGGGTGAAAAAGTGTTTTCAGATAGATCTCGATCAGATCGGACCTGTTGGCAGGTCCAGTTGCCGAGATACCACCGGTCCCGAGCAGCATGGCCAGGAACAGAGGTATGCGCGCAAGGCGTCTCAGATCGGGATAGAGATTGAGCCGGTTCACAATGTCCCAGCCATCCAGTCCACCGGCATATTGGCTCATGGCATCGGCAAACCGGACAATGTCCTCATCAGATAGCGGCAGCAGCTCAACCGTTCTGGCTTCATGAAGCCCGCTGACGATGGAGGGATCGCGGACGGTCAGCATCCAGGCGGCAAGCGGGTAGCGGGCCGAAAAGCGGGCGACACGTTGGATGAGATGGGGGCGGGCACCGGATGGCACTTCGTCCAGACCGTCGAGGAGCAGAACAAGCAAGCCCTGCTCGGCGAGCCTCTTCCAGTCGGCAGCGAGGTCGAGCTCCTGATTCATATGTTCGGTCAGAAAGGCGATCACGCTCTTTCCGGTCTTAGCCAGGGCGGCAAGCGATACGGACACGGGCACTTGCGGACCATTGGCAAGTCTGCCGGCAATGGCCGTCAGGAGGGCGGATTTGCCATAGCCCGGACCTGCGACCACGATGATTTTTTCGAGCCCGGTCCCGGGGAAAAGCTTCAAATCGAGTGACGGGTCTGCATCATCGCTCAGAGTCTCGAAAGCCTGTTCGTCCTCGAAGTCGGCTTGGCGCGAGCGGTCATAGTCGCACGCGCGTGGCCAGACGAACAGATCTTCGCAGGCGCCGGAAACGCCGAGCCCCGGAATTTCAATTCGTGCAAGCCGCTCCAGCAAGGCGCGATAGGCTGGCAGTCCCCATTCGGCAGGCTCAGGCAGCACGATATCGTGTTCGAGTTGCAGGCGGCGCCGGAGCGGAGCCGCCTGGAAC
>NZ_JBARZC010000107.1:0-2654 GCF_049649345.1 Henriciella sp.
ACTTCGATCTTGGTGAAACCGCGGACATGATCCGCGACACTGTGCATAGTTTTGCATCTGCCGAAATCGCCCCGCTCGCCGCTGAAATTGACCGCACAGACGTTTTTCCGCGCCAGCTCCTCCCAAAGATGGGCGAGCTCGGCTTGCTCGGCATCACCGTCGAGGAGGAATGGGGCGGCACCGGCCTTGGCTATCTCGAACATGTCGTCGCGATGGAGGAGATTTCCCGCGCGTCTGCTTCGGTCGGTCTGTCCTATGGCGCCCATTCCAATCTTTGTGTGAACCAGCTCCGCCGCTGGGGCAATGACGATCAGAAGAAACGCTATCTGCCAAAGCTCATATCCGGCGAACATCTCGGCTCCCTCGCCATGAGTGAGAGTGGGGCCGGGTCCGATGTGGTCTCGATGAAGCTGCGCGCCGACAAGAAAGGCGACCACTATGTGCTGAACGGCACCAAGATGTGGATCACCAATGCGCCGGATGCCGATACGCTTGTCGTCTATGCCAAGACTGATCCGCAGGGTGGCTCCAAAGGCATCACCGCCTTTCTCATCGAGCGGGACTTTAAAGGGTTCAGCGTCGCCCAGAAGCTCGACAAGCTCGGCATGCGGGGCTCGGAAACTGGTGAGCTTGTCTTCGAAGATTGCGAAGTGCCCGAAGAAAATGTCATGGGGCCTGTCGGGGCAGGGGCGCGCATCCTGATGAGCGGGCTCGACTATGAGCGCGCCGTGCTGTCCGCCGGGCCGACCGGTATCATGCAGGCCTGTATGGATGTCGTTCTGCCCTACATCCACGACCGCAAACAGTTCGGCCAGTCGATCGGCGAGTTTCAGCTTGTCCAGGGCAAGCTCGCCGACATGTACGTGCAGATGAATGCTGCAAAGGCCTACGTCTATACCGTCGCCAAGGCCTGCGACCGGGGCGAGACCGCCCGCAAGGATGCCGCTGGCGCAATCCTCTATGCGGCAGAGACTGCAACCAAGCTCGCGCTCGATGCGATCCAGCTTCTCGGCGGCAACGGCTATATCAACGAGTACCCGACAGGCCGCCTGCTGCGCGACGCCAAGCTCTACGAAATCGGCGCAGGGACGTCCGAAATTCGCCGCTGGCTGATCGGACGGGAGCTGTTCGGGGAGACGGCCTAGCCGTTTATCCGACTGCGCGCAGAGGCTCCCGGTTCAAGACCTGGCCGATGGCCGTCATCAGCATGCGCTCCTCGATCGGTTTTGCGACATAGCCATCAAATCCCATGCCGAGAAAGCGTTCGCGGTCGCCAGGCATTGAATCGGCCGTCAACGCGATCACGGGTGTCAGCCGGTTCGGGCTGTCTGACATTCGCAGACGCCGGAACGCCTCCATGCCATCAAGGCCCGGCATGTGAATATCCATCAGGATCAGATCGACGTGCTGCTGGCTGAGCACATCCAGCGCGGCGTTGCCATCGCTGGCTTCGAGAGAGTCAATTGCCTGCTGGTCCAGGAAGGACCGGGCGACGCGGATATTGATCCCGTTGTCATCTACCACGAGGGCGCGCAATCCGCTGAGGCTGCTGTGGGACTGGCTCTGCGTGGTCGAAACCGGTTGCGACGGTACGCGAACGGGTGAGGCCAGTTTTTCCGCAGCAAAGGTCAGCGTGAAGACCGAACCGCGGCCCTGTTCGCTAACCGCGCTGACGTCGCCCCCCATCATCCGCGCCAGCTTGCGCGTGATGGCCAGGCCGAGCCCGGTACCGCCAAACTTGCGGGTCTTGGAGCCGTCTTCCTGGGCGAAGGCTTCAAAGATGCGCTCGAGCTTGTCGGCGGCAATACCGCAGCCCGTATCCGAGACATGAACCGTAACGAGCGCCTCGCCATCGCCGGCAGCGTCACACGTGACCGCAACCAGCACTTCGCCCTTTTCGGTGAACTTGATCGCATTGGAAACGAGATTGCCCACGCACTGGCGCACACGTACCGGGTCAAAAAGGAGGCGCGAGGGGACATCCGGATGGATGAAAAGTCTGAGATCGATACCTTTCTCGCGCGCCAGGCTTTCGTTCAGTTTGAACAGGCTGCTCAGCTTGTGGCGAACGTCGCTGGCGACAGGGGTGACGTCCAGTTTGCCAGCCTCGATTTTGGAAAGGTCGAGAATGTCGTTCAACAACACCATCAGCGTCTTGCCGGAATCCAGGATGATCGACACATTTTCGGCTTGCGCTGGCGTCAGATCGGCATGCGCCAGTGTTTGCGCCATGCCGAGGACGCCGTTGAGAGGCGTGCGTATTTCATGGCTCATATTGGCTAGGAATTCCGACTTCATCTTCGTTGCCTGATTGGCCTGTTGGAGCGCCTCGCGCAGCTCATGCGCCTTGCGCCGCTCTTCGCGGACATCCTGAATGTGAGTGATGATGACCGGATGCTCAGCGCCCGGCAGTCTCGACAGTGTGAGTTCGGCTGCAATGCGAATGCGCTCGCCCGTCCGGGTCACCAATTGTGAATCGCCGCGGTGGTGGAGATCGCCTCGGGCCGCGCCGTCACGCAAAAATGAGGTACTCGCCCGCTGCGAAGTGGCGTCCATCAGGATCGAGTTTTTTGCGCCGATCAATTCGTCTTTTTCATACCCGGCGAGATCGGCAAGCGCCTTGTTCACATAAAGAAGCGTGCCTTCATGATCAG
>NZ_JBARZC010000108.1:0-10675 GCF_049649345.1 Henriciella sp.
AGCCACGAGACCCATGGCGACGCAGGCGACCGCGCCAATGACATGGTCCGCGTCAATGGCCGCGACCTGAAAGCGAAAGTCATCGGCGAAGGGGCCAATCTCGGCCTCACACAGGCCGGGCGGATCGAGTTTGCGCTGAAGGGCGGGCGGCTCAACACCGATGCCATCGACAATTCCGCCGGCGTCGACAGCTCCGACCATGAGGTCAATATCAAGATCCTCCTGTCCGAAGCCATGCGCCAGGGCAGCCTGCCGCGCGGCGAGCGCAATCACCTCCTCGCCTCGATGACCGACCAGGTGGCAGAGCATGTGCTGGCCCACAATTACAGCCAGACGGGCGCGCTGACGCTTGCGGAATCGACCGCCGCCCGCGATCACGAAGCCAATGAACGCCTGATGTGTTATCTCGAAAACCGCGGCGTGATGGACCGCGCCGTCGAAGGCCTGCCGACGACATCGGAAATGCGCGAACGCGGCGAGGCCAAGCAATGGCTGACCCGGCCGGAGCTCGCCGTCCTGATGGCCTGGTCGAAGATCACCCTGTTCGATGATGTGGTCGATTCGGATGTGCCGGATGATCCCTTCTTCGAAGAGACGCTGGCCGCCTATTTCCCGGACGAGCTGCACACATTCGATGATGCGATGCAGGCCCACAGGCTGAAGCGTGAAATCATCGCGACCGTGCTCGCAAACCGGCTGATCGATGCCGGCGGCCCGCTTATGCTCTTGCGGTTGCGTGAGCACACCAATGCGGCAAATGCGGAGATCTGCCGGGCGTTTGAAGCGGCCCGCCAGCTGCTCTCCTATCAGCATTACCGCGACTCCATCCACGCACTGGACAATCAGGTGAGCGCGAATGTGCAGACCAATCTGCACCAGCTCGGCGCCGATGCGATCATGGATGTGACCGCAAACCTGCTGCGCCGCGCAGAAAGCCTCGCGATCCGCGACGCGGTCGAGCGCTACCAGCCGGCCTTCGAGCTGCTCGACAAGACGCTTGCAGATGCGGTGTCGGGCTATGAAGCCGCGCTGCTTCGCCGGCGCGCGGGAACCCTGTCATCGGCAGGCATTCCAGACCATCTCGCCGCGCGCGGCGCGCTCATGCCGCTTCTGCCGCTCGGGGTCGATCTTGTCACGATCAGCACCGCCAGCAAGGCTGATATTGATGCTGCCCTTGCCGGCTATCTGAAACTGGGCGAAACGCTGCGCCTCGACCGGCTTCGCGCTGAAGCCCACCGCAATCTTGATGACGCCTCCTACTGGGAGCGCCTTGCGACACGTCGCCTCATCGAGGACCTGCGCCGCCATCAGACCGATGCAACAGCCGAGATTCTGGGCTCCAGCACGGTCGAGGACTGGCTGTCGGAGCGCGAATCAGCGCGCAAGAACCTGGTCCAGCAGCTCTCGACCCTGTCCTCGTCGAAGGCGAATTTTGCGCAGTTCACACTGGCCGCAGATGCGGTGCGCAACTTCATGGCCGACACGCTCTAGCCGGCAGCCAAAGCCCTGTTCCTGCTCGATTTTTTTGTGAAATCAGAAAGAAACGGGCCCGCCAAACGGGGACGTGTCTGACGGGCCCTACAGGCATCTCCGCAGGCTGGGTGGGGGGACGCACGCGGAGGCCTGGTTGTCTTGCAGCGATCAAGTACACGCTGCGGAACAGATATATGTATCGTCGCCGAGATTATTCCAAGGTTAATCAGCAGAAGATTCTGCACCGAGCTTTAGATCCGGATGAACCGGGTCTGCAACGAAATTCGCCGGCTTGCCGTCTGCCGAAAGCAGAATGGAAATCCAGCGCGTCGAAGACGACTGAGAAAACAGGATCATGAGCAGGACTGTCAGCGGCGCCGACAGGAACATGCCCGGAATGCCCCAGATCGCGCCCCAGATGGCAAGCGACAGCAAAACAACAAGCGCTGAAAGATTGAGCGTTTCGCCCATGATGCGCGGTTGCACGAAATTGCCGATCATGAACTGCCAGAAACTGACGCCCAGAAACACGATGGCCGCAAACACATAGCTCTCATTGATGCCCGTTGCAGGGACCCAGCCAGGAACCTCCGGCTGGACCAGGGCAAAGAGCAGCGGCACGAAGGCCGCGACGATCGACCCGATGGTCGGAATATAGTTGAGCACGAAAATCAGCGCCGCGAGGAAGAGCGCATTCTCGACGCCGAGGATCAGCAGGGTGGCATAGGTGAGCCCGGTGATCAGGGCGGATATCACGGTCTGCGTCCACAGATAGGTCTCGATCCCGCGCCGGGCCGCATCGCCGACAAGGCGCACTTGTTCGCGCTGTTCGGTCTCGGGGAACAGCCGGTCGAGCTTTGGCGACCAGGCCGACTGGGCAATATAGAGAAAGGCGACATAGATCAGGATCACGACAAGATCGCCTGAAAGATCACCGGTCGCATTGGCAATCGTGCCGACAAAGCGCTGGCCTGTATCATTGAACACGATCTCGGTCAGCGTCGGTGCGGCGTCCATGCCAGCGAGGCCATAGACGTCGGCGATCAGCTCATTGATCTTCTGCTCATAATCGCTCGCCTGCCCTCCAAACTGGGCAATGCCCTGGGCCAGCAGGCCGATAAAGGCGCCAAAACCGATCAGCACGCCGAAGATGGACACGATCCGGCTCAGCGTCCGGTTCACAAAGCTCAGCTGGCTGTCTATCGCGCGGGCAAAGCCCTCCATCACAAGAAACAGAAAGACGGCGAGCGCGAAGGGCGCAAAGATCGACCGGCCAAGATAGAGCAGCGCGATGATCACGCCGGTGGCGATGATCCAAAGGGCAACGGCAGCTGAGCGGTTTGTCATTCGCCTTGTTCTTCCCCCGAATGGCTCGGCGCAGGCAGCCGGGCCAGATGAAAATCGCGCGACACATGTATCATGGGCCGTACCCCGAACAGGACAGACCCTATCAGGAAAAGCCATGTTGCAGCGGTTTGCGTCGACTCGCTGAAAAATAGCGCCGAGCCGATGATGAATGCAATGGCTGCCAGCGCGTCGACCGCGTCATAGAGTTTCTGGTAGCGGCTATAGACCTCGCCGTGCTGGTCGGTTTCGAAATTCATCCACGCTTTCGATTTGGACATAAAAGCCTCCTTTGTCTGAAGATCCAGACCATAGCCATTCGATTTGTTCCAACGACAGCCGGGATAGTGCACCTTGCGGCTGCCAGAGCCCAAGCGGTTCGAACACGGTCATTCGCCACTTTGCGCCGCGGCCCGATTGCGTCTAGCTTTCCGCCGAATGTCGGGTCAGGGAGCACTTATATGGCAGACGCAATCTATGTCGGCGGCGGCGGCGCAGAACAGAATGAGGACCAGAGCCTGCTCCTCAACCGGGCGAACCGGCATGGCATCATCGCTGGCGCGACCGGCACCGGCAAGACGGTCACGCTGCAGATCCTGACTGAAGGGTTTTCAAACGCCGGCGTGCCGGTCTTCTGCGCCGATGTGAAAGGCGACCTGTCGGGCCTCGCCAAATCCGGCACCAAAGATTGCAAGCTGCACGAGGCGTTCACCTCGCGCGCGACCAAGATCGGCTTTGAGGATTACACCTATCACGACACGCCGGTCGTGTTCTGGGATGTGTTCGGCAAGAAGGGCCATCCGGTCCGCGCCACCATTTCCGAGATGGGCCCGACGCTACTTGCGCGCCTGATGGACCTGACAGAAACCCAGGAAGGCGTGCTCAACGTCGCTTTCGAATATGCCGATGATGAAGGCCTGCTCTTGCTCGACCTCAAGGATTTGCAGAAACTGCTCATCCATCTTGGCCAGAAAGAAGTCCGCGATGACGTCTCGCTGCGCTATGGCAATGTCGCGACCTCCTCGCTCTCGGCCGTGCAGCGCAGCCTGCTGACGCTGGAGCGCGAAGGCGCGGAGGAATTCTTCGGCGAGCCGGCGCTCGACCTGATGGATCTGATCCGCACCACGCCGGATGGCCGCGGCGCGGTCAATATTCTGGATTCCACGCGCCTCATCAATTCGCCGAAGCTCTATTCGACCTTCCTGCTCTGGCTGCTGTCGGAACTCTTCGAGCGGCTCCCGGAAGTCGGCGATCCGGACAAGCCGAAGCTCGTCTTCTTCTTTGATGAGGCGCATCTGCTCTTCAAGGACACGCCAAAGGCGCTTCTTTCCAAAATCGAACAAGTGGTCCGCCTGATCCGGTCGAAAGGCGTCGGTGTTTTCTTCGTCACGCAGAACCCGCGCGACCTGCCCGATAGCGTCCTCGCCCAGCTCGGCAACCGGATCCAGCATGCCCTGCGCGCCTACACGCCGACCGAGCGCAAGGGCGTGCGCGCCGCTTCCGATAGCTTCCGGCCCAATCCGGACTTCGACACCGAAGAGGTGATCACGCAGCTCGGAACAGGCGAGGCGCTCGTCTCGACGCTGGACGAGAAAGCCGCACCATCTGTCGTCCAGCGCACGCTCATCCGCCCGCCCTCTTCGCGTCTTGGCCCGATCACCGACAAGGAGCGCAAGGCGCTCATGGCCGAGAGCCCCGTCGCCGGCACCTATGATGAGGTCATCGACCGGGAGTCGGCCTATGAAATCCTGCTGGAAAAGGAAGAAGACGCCGCGAAGGAAGCCGCCCGCCTTGCCAAGGAAGAGGAAAAGGCCAAACGCGAGCTCGAAAAAAAGAAAAAGCGGACAAAGTCCCGCTCACGCCGCCAGACCCCGACAGAGGCCGCCGTGAAGACCGCAACCCGAACCCTCGCCCGCGACATCACCCGCTATGTGCTGCGCGGCATCCTCGGCAGCCGCAAGCGCTAGGAGGCTCCCCAGAGCTTCTTTGCCAACCGGCGGTTCGGCAACAGGCAGTCGGCCGTTTTTCTTGCGCGGGGTCTGCTCTGCCACTAGCGTTCTGAGCGTGACGCAAAGAGGAAACCCGACCCCGTGCTCAAGGCCTGCTTCAAGATCGCGCTCGCCTCTGCGGCGCTCCTCACCTTGCCTGCCCATGCAGCGCCAGACCAGAGCGAAGCCGAGATGACAGAGGCCTCCGAACAGGCGCTGTCGCTAACCGACCGGTTTGCCCGTCTTGCGCTCGACTGTGTCCACCGCGAATATCCGAACAAGATCAGCCATCTGATGCAATCGGACGAAGATGCGCGTACCCCACGCGAGCTCACGCCCGCCTTCTATGGCTGTTTCGACTGGCATTCATCGGTTCATGGCCACTGGCTGCTCACCCGCATCCTCAATACCGCGCCTGACAGCGTCCTGCGCGATGACATCCGTGCAGCGCTCGCCAAAAGCTTCACGGCGGAGACCCTCGCTGGCGAACTTGATTACTTCCAGGGCGAAGACCGTGCCTCCTTCGAGCGGCCTTATGGCATCGCCTGGTATCTCCAGCTCTCCGCCGAACTTGAAGAAAGCGACGACCCGCAGCTTGCCGAATGGCGCGAAACGCTCCGCCCGCTCGAAGACGAGATCGTTGCGAACACGATGGACTGGCTGCCAAAGCTCTCCTATCCGATCCGGCTCGGCACCCATAACCAGACAGCGTTCGCCTTCGGCCTGATGCTGGATTATGCCCGCACCGTCGGGAATGCGGAGTTTGAACAGGCTCTCACTGAGAAGATCCGCGCCTTCCATCTCGAAGACGTCGACTGCCCACTCGGCTACGAACCGTCAGGCGAAGACTTCCTGTCGCCCTGCCTGATGGAAGCCGACCTCATGCGCCGCATCCTGGAGCCGGCCGCCTTTGCAGACTGGCTGAGCGCTTTCCTGCCGCAATTGCCGGAGGATGGCAGCGCTGACTGGCTCGAACCCGGCATCGTGCTCGACCCGACAGATGGCAAACTCGTCCATCTCGACGGGGTAAACCTGTCGCGCGCCTGGGCGCTTGAAGGCATCGCCGCTGGCCTGCCGCAAGACGATCCACGCCGGGAAAGCCTGCTGGCCGCCGCCGAAATCCATCGCGAAACCGGCATCGCCTCTGTTTCCGACGAGCACTATTCCGGCAGCCACTGGCTGGCGAGCTTTGCCACCTATCTGCAAACCCGCCGCGGCCTCACAGGCGCCGGCCGGCCGGGCTGATCAGTCGCTGACGCGCAGCGCTTCATAAGACACCATGACATGCTCGCGGAAGGTGGTCCGGTCTTTGAGCCGCTCATAGTAGCGGGCAAGACTTGGCCTGTCCGGACGGTCGATCTCAATGTCGAAATAACGGTAAAGCACGTGGCCGATCATGATATCGGCGAGTGAGAACTGGTCTCCCGCGAGAAAGTCGTGCTCTGACAGCTGCTGTTCGGCAATATCGAGGTACTTTCCGAGATAGTTGAGCGCAGCTGCGATCGCGTCAGGATTCTGCTTTGACGACGCGGTCCGCACCACCCGCCAGAAAACCGGCACGGTGAAGCTGCCAGCGACATTCACCTTCGCCCATTCGGCCCATTGATCGACGCGGGCCCTGCCGTCGAGTGCATCAGGCCAGAAGGGGGATTGGGCGTATTTGCGTGCCAGATGCCTGAGGATCGCCGCCGACTCCCAGATCACGAGGTCGTCTTCGTCCTGAAGGACCGGAACGGTCCTGTTCGGATTGAGCGCAATAAATTCAGGCGTGTCCGTGCCACCAAAACGCTGGCCGATGTCGAGCCGCTCATAGTCGAGACCTAACTCGCCAATCCCCCACATCACCGCCTGCACATTCGACGAGTCGGCCCGGCCCCAGATTTTCAGCATGCAACGATCCTCCTGCGGTGCATTGGCACGACCTGACCTAACACCCGGCTGACTGGCGCTCAATTCTTCCACAGCCCACCTGACCCCGAATTCATTCGGGGGTGACGGAGCGGTAGTGCTTTCAATTGGCGGCTGAGCCTCCTAAATAACTGGCAGACAAGACAGCCCGTACGGAGGAAGACATGCAGGACTATCTGAAATTCTATATCAATGGCGAATGGGTCGACCCGGTCGAACCGCGCACGCTCGAGGTCGAGAACCCGGCCACGGAAGAAGCGTTTGCGCGTATCTCGCTCGGCTCCAAGGCCGATGTCGACAAGGCTGTCAAAGCGGCGCAGGACGCGTTCGCGTCGTTCTCGCAGACGTCTGTGGAGTTCCGCGCAGAGCTTCTCGAAAAGATCGCCGCCGGCATTCAGGCCCGCGCCAGCGACATGGCGAAAGCGATCTCCGACGAGATGGGCGCGCCGATGTGGCTCGCCAATGCCGCTCAGGTTCCCGCTGGCATGGGTCACTATATGACGGCCGCCAAGATCCTCCGCGAATACCAGTTCGAAGAGCAGCGCGGCGGAACAACGATCCGCAAGGAGCCGATTGGCGTCTGCGGTTTCATCACCCCGTGGAACTGGCCGCAGAACCAGATTGCCTGCAAGGTCGCCCCGGCGATTGCGACAGGCTGCACCATGGTGCTGAAGCCCTCCGAGATCGCGCCGCTCGATGCGATGATCGTGGCTGAGATTTTCCACGATGCCGGTGTCCCGCCGGGCGTGTTCAACCTGGTCAATGGCGACGGCCCAGGCGTTGGCGCCTATATGTCCCAGCACCCTGGCATCGACATGATGAGCTTCACCGGTTCGACCCGGGCTGGCGTGCTTGTCAGCCAGGCGGCCGCGCCAACCGTCAAGCGTGTCGCGCTCGAACTGGGCGGCAAGTCACCGAACGTCGTCCTGCCTGACGCCGACCTTAACAAGGCCATCGCCGGCGGCGTCATGCAGATGATGACCAATACCGGCCAGTCCTGTAACGCCCCGTCCCGCATGCTCGTGCAGCGCGACCAGCAGGAGCAGGCCATGGAAATCGCCAAGGCAACCGCCGAACAGGTCAAGGTTGGCGCAGGCGCAGACGCCCCGAAAGGCGCCATGGGCCCGATCTCCAATGGCAATCAGTGGAACAAGGTCCAGGACCTGATCCAGAAAGGCATCGACGAAGGTGCAACCCTGGTCACAGGCGGCACAGGCCGCCCCGAAGGCTTCAACAAGGGCTATTTCACCAAGCCGACCGTGTTCGCCAATGTCACGAACGACATGACGATTGCGCGCGAGGAAATCTTTGGCCCGGTGCTCTGCATCCTGCCTTATGACACTGAGGAAGACGCTGTCCGCATCGCCAATGACACGGTCTACGGCCTGTCCTCCTATGTGCAGTCGGGCGATCCGAAACATGCCCGCGAAGTTGGCAACCAGATGCGCGCCGGTAATGTCCACATCAATGGCGCAGGCCCCGACTTCTCTGCGCCGTTTGGCGGCTACAAACAGTCCGGCATAGGCCGCGAATGGGGCGATTTCGGCTTTGAGGAATTCCTTGAAGTCAAAGCCATGTTCGGCACTGAAGATGCCTGATCGGCGTCACGCTTGATTTTGGAAAGCCCGCAGCCCCGCGCTGCGGGCTTTTTTTCTTGGCCCCTGCCCGCGCCCCGGAACGGTTGGCGCAGGCGTCCGTTGCACCTGCGAACCCACCTACAAGGACAGCCATGTCGCGCATCACTCCGGGCCAGGACGCTGGCAACATCTCGCTCAATCTCATCAACGGAACGCAGTGGCAGCTTGCCCGGCAAAACCATGACTGGACCATCATCGTCGCGTATCGCGGCCTGCACTGCCCGGTCTGCAAGAGCCAGCTCCAGGACCTGAAAACCGTGCTTCAGGACTTCGCAGACGCCGGCATCGGTGTCGTGTCTGCGAGCATGGACACAGAAGAACGCGCCAGCAAATCACACGAAGACTGGGAGCTTGGCAGCGTGCCGGTCGCCTATGGTCTGGAGAAGGATTTTGCCGAAAAATTCGGCCTCTACGTCTCAGACGCAATCAGCGACAAGGAACCGGATGTGTTCAGCGAACCGGCCATCCTGCTGTTCAAGGGCACGACCTTCTATGCCGGCTGGATCCAGACCATCCCGTTTGCACGCCCGCACTTCGAGGATGTGCTGAAAGGCGTGAAATTCATCCAGAAGGAAGACTATCCGCCGCGCGGCAAGCTTGGCTGATCGGCCCGCTCAGGGCGCCGCGGCGCTGAGCCTGTAAACCGAACCCGTAATACTCACGACAAGCAGATTGCCGTCCGCATCGAGCCCGAAGGCGGCGATGCTTGACAGTGTCCCCGTGTCTGGCGGGAAAAGGTCATTGAGCCGCTGGAACTGGCCAGATGGCACAGTCGATCCATTGACGAGATCATCGACCGGGATGGACCACCAGTTATCCGACACGAAATCGGCAAACACATAATGGTCCTGTATGGTTGCCACCGGCCCGCGATAGACCAGGCCGCCTGTCACCGAATTGCCCTCGAACGGGCCTGAGCCATGGCCATACTCGGCGACCGGATCTGTGAAAGCCGGATCGTCGGGGCCTTCGAAGCTCTGTGTGCCTTCGCGCGTGTCCCAGCCGAAGTTTACGCCCGCGCCATCGGGCGGCAACCGGTCGATCTCCTCGATCGCATTCTGGCCGACATCGCCAATGAAGAGATCGCCGGTGACTGCATCGACGCTGCAGCGAAACGGATTGCGCACGCCGATCGCGAAAATCTCCGGCCTCCCGCCACCAGAGGCAAACGGATTGCTTGGCGGGATCGCATAATCGCGCAGATCATCTGCCGGATAATCATCGCCGCTGATATCGAGCCGCAGCACCTTGCCCAGCACCTCGTTCACATCCTGCGCATTCTCATCCGGGTCACCGCCGCCCCCGCCATCGCCAAGCGGCACGTAAAGCAGCCCTGCATTGGAAAAGCCGATCCAGCCGGCATTGTGATTGCCAGCTGGTTGCGCTGCCGTGAAGATGATGTCGGCGGTGGCCGGGTCAGCCTGCGTGCTGGAGCCGGTCATCATCTGGTAGCGACGGATTTCGGTATTTCCGGCGGTGTTCGTCAGGTTGACGTAGAACGTCCGATCGCTCGCAAAGCCAGGCGAGAACGCCATGCCGAGCAGGCCGCGCTCGCTATTGGTCGACACCTCGCCTGACACATCCAGAACCGCAACGCCGCCAATCGTGCCGGTGGCCGGATCGAGCGTGCGGATCAGCCCGCCTTTCTCAACAACAGCCAGCAGGGCTGTGCCCGGTATCGGCTCGATATAGAGCGGCTGGGTAAAGCCTGAGCCGATGACCTCCATCACGCCATCCTCGGCCACATCGGTGACCGTCACGGAGAGAGCCAGATCGCGCGCCGCCCCCTCATTGTCGGTTGCCCGGACTGTGATCTCATAGACGTTGTCGGTGTCTGCATCAGCCGGAGCCTCGAAGTCGAGCGGAGTGTCGGGTGAGATGTCGCCTGTGGTCAGATTGATCGAGAAACTGGCTTCATCCCCGCCTGACACAACGCTCAGCGTGACCGCGCCGCCATCCGGGTCATTCGCCTCGATGGTGTAGAATACCCCTGCCGCGTTCTCTTCAAGACTCGTCGTCGCGGCCGAAGTGAAGACAGGTGCCTGGTTTACCGGAGGCGTCGGACTGCCGCCGCCATTCCCGCCGCCGCCTCCCCCGCCACACGCGCCAAGCAAGCCTGCGAAAACGACCAGAGCCAAAGGTGAGCGGTGAGCCATGACGACCTCCTGATTGTAAGCTAGCGCACCTGCCCGAAAGTGCCAGAGCCGGTCCATCGTCTCGCAAGGATTTAATCCGGCAGCGGCCCGCTCTCGAAACTGCGAAACACCAGCCCCATATACAGTAGGAGCCTTTCACGTTGTCTGGCGTTCAGTTTCTCGTGCTATA
>NZ_JBARZC010000109.1:0-1518 GCF_049649345.1 Henriciella sp.
GGCGGCTCTGCCCCTCGCTCCGAGCGATCCATCGCAGCGGCGCAGACGACCGGCAGCGTGGTCTCCGCCCCTGTCCGTTCCCGGCAGCTGACGGAGCCGAGCGCCTTCCTGAGCAGGGCTGCGATCGAAGACATTGCGAGCCGGGTCGTGTGCTTTAACGAGCAATCGCCTGGAACCCCGATCATCGCCTTGAACAATGTCGCGGTCTTCCACGATCTTGCGCGCAAGATCGGGCCGGACAATCCATTTTACGACATCCCCATGGTGCCCGGAACACCGTTCGACGTCCATCGCGAACGGGCCTTTGAAGATATTGCAGCCGATGCGGTGCGCCTGATCAGGTGGGTCAGGCCGAAGGGCCCCTACATCCTGCTCGGGCACTGCGTGCTTGGCTCGATTGCGCTTGAAGCGGCTCATCAGCTGCAACGCGAAGGCGAGACTGTCGAGCTGGTGGTGATGAATGATTCATGGTGTCCCGGCTTCCGCGAAGACATGAACCTTCTCGACAAGCTGATACACAAGGGCCAGATCTGGAAGTATGAGCTGCCTCTGTCCTATTCGGCCTACAGGCGCGGTGAGGTCAGCACGGAAGAGTATCTCAGCCAGTACTCCATCTTGCGCAAGCTGAGGCTCGTCGCCGCGCTCAAGACTATCCGGGCCATCAAATCGTCCGGAGACGATCAGCTCCCGCCTGACCTCGCAAACCGTTGGTATACCGATTACATGCTCAGGCAGCAGAAGCCTTATCGCCCGCCGGCCTATGACGGACCGGTTGCCTATTTCCGGAGCGCCGAAGCGCTCGTGGGGCGGCTGTTTCCCGAAGCCATGGGCTGGGAATATGTCCTGAAGGGGCCGCTTTCCATAACCGCCGTGCCGACCATGCACGACCAGATGTTCCGGCCGGAAGGTTGCGATGCCATCGGTCCGAAAATCAGGAGCGTTCTGGACGAGATGGCGGCGCAGGAATAGGCGCTGCAGGCTCGGCCTCGTGGGCGGGGCGCAGGCAAACCTCAACCGGGCGACCTCTGGCCTCCACCGCGACCACCGCTTCATAAGACGCAGGCACATCGACGGCTTGGAGTGACCAGGCGCGGGGATCTGTAAGTTCAGCGCGCAACAGCCGCGGTGTCTCACCGATACTGACGTCGAACTGGTTCAAGGGCAGTTTCAGGCCTTTTCCCAATGCTTTCAGGAGCGCTTCCTTGCGCGTCCAGCACCGGTAAAAGGCGTTCAACCAGCGATCCTCCGGCTCCCTTGCAAGCGCCTGTTGCTCGGCTCGGGAAAAGAACTGGTCGACGAGGGCCTTCTCGATCGGCGCGATCAGCTCGATATCGACGCCGAGACGCGCCTCACGGCAGACACCCAGCAGGATCAGCTCCCCGCTATGGCTGATGTTGAAGTGGATTTGTGGATCCGCACCGGCCAGTTCCGGCTTGCCATCCACGCCGGAAACGAGATCTAGTGCGCCGGGTGGAAGCCCGGTTTCGACTGACAGCACCCGGCGGATCGCTTTTCGGG
>NZ_JBARZC010000110.1:0-8640 GCF_049649345.1 Henriciella sp.
GTCCGGCACGGGGACAGCGACAGCAAGCTTTGAGGAAGTCACGGGCCGGATTGGCCTCGACTGGTCACCAGAACTCGACTGGTCGGAAGATTCGCTGTTCTACGCCTTCTACTCTCGTGGCTACAAAGGCGGCGGCATCAACCCACCTCAACCGGCAGGTTCAGTCAGTGCGTTCCCGGAACTGTTCGATCCGGAGTTCATCAACTCCTACGAAGTCGGGACGAAGAACACGCTCGCAGGCGGCGCCCTGCAGTTGAACGCAACCGGTTTCTACTATGACTATACCGGCTATCAGATCACGCAGATCATCAACCGCACGTCAGCCAACTTCAACGTCGATGCCGAAATCACCGGCCTCGAGTTCGAGACGATCTGGAACCCGGCTTCGACCTTTGTCGTCAATGCCAATCTCGGTCTGCTCGACGCGCAGGTGAAAGACACCTACGGCGTCGACGTGCTCGACCGTACAAACGGCCGGGCCGATCTGGTTGTGCTGAAGCAGTTTGTCGGCGCTGCAAACTGTGTCGTCTCGGCTCAAGGCTACGCCACGGTCCTCGGCGCGATCCAGGGCGGACTGGTTGATCCGGGTTCAACGCTTGGTCTCTGCTCAGGTGCCTTTGCCGGGGCGGAAGCCACGTTCGGTGTGCCGGACGTGACCTATGTCGACTCCAATGGCGACACCCAGACGATTGGCGGGCTGACGCCGTTCGATGGTGAAGCCAAGAACCTCGATGGCAACAGCCTTCCAGGGACACCGGACACCACGCTGAGCGTCGGCGCCGAATACACATTCGAAGCCCTCGGCGGCGGTGCATGGGACATGCGGCTGCGCACGGACTACTACTATCAGGCCGACGCTTTCAGCCGCGTCTGGAACACCGGCCGCGACGAGTTGGAAAGCTGGAGCAACCTCAACCTGTCCATCCTGTTCTCGAATGACGAGATGGGCCTTGATTTCGAAATCTTCGGCAAGAACATCACCGATGAGGAAGTGATCACCGGCTCCTATCTCACCGATGACTCCTCGGGCCTGTTCTCCAACGTCTTCCTGAACGAGCCAGCGCTTTACGGCGTGTCGGTCAGCAAACGCTGGTAGGAAAAACCGATATACAAAACAGGGAAAGGCGGCGCTTCGGGGCCGCCTTTTTCGATTGTGCGGGAGGGATTTGCGCAATCACTTATTCGCACTACAGTCCGCATAGTCATTGCCGGGAGCTGTCATGAAATATTCTGTCTGTATCGCCGCATTCGCCCTTCTGGCTGCCGGATGTTCGGGCGGCGAGGATCCGGCCGGATCTGCGCAAGCTGCCGGCGATGAAACCCGCGATGGCGAGACCACTGATACAGCGGCCAACACGATCAGCGCAGAGGGCGGGCTGACGCTGACAGAGGTCGCAGATGGGCTGTCGGTGCCCTGGGACATGGTCTTCCTGCCGGGCGGCGACATGCTGGTGACAGAGCGCAGCGGCGCAATCCGCGTAATCCGTGACGGAGAGCTGCTCGAGACGGCCGTCTCCGGCACGCCCGAGACGCTCGCCGAAGGCCAGGGCGGCTATTTCGCTATGACCCTCGATCCCGATTTCGCCTCCAATCGCACGCTCTATCTCGCCTTTGCGAAGGGAACGACCGGCGACAATACAACCGCTGTGATCAAGGGCACCCTGTCCGAGGATGCCAGCACGCTCAGCGATGTGACCGAGATTTTCTCCGGCACGTCGCGCGAGACCTCCTACCATTTCGGCGGCCGGCTCGACTTCATGCAGGATGGCACGCTGCTCATCACCATGGGCGAAGGCTTCCGCTATATGAATGAGGCGCAGAACCCGCAAAACTATCACGGCGCGATTGCGCGGATTAACCCGGATGGCTCCATCCCCGAGGACAACCCATTTGCCGATGGCGCCGATGGCGCGCCGGCCGTCTGGTCCTATGGCCACCGCAATGTGCAGGGCCTTCTGGTCGATGAAGGCCGCGACCTTGTCTGGGCCCACGAGCATGGGCCGAAGGGCGGCGACGAGCTCAACATCATCCGCCCCGGCAATAATTATGGCTGGCCGGAAATCACCTATGGCGTCAATTATGACGGCACGATCATCACCGAAGAGACAGAGGCCCCCGGCATGGAGCAGCCCGTCGTCAAATGGGTGCCGTCCATCGCGCCCTCGGGCATGGCGCTGGTCACCGGCGAGGCCTGGGGCGACTGGCAAGGCGACCTGATCGTCGGCGCAATGAACGGACCGAAGGGGCAGAAACTGGTGCGCGTCGACCTCGACACATCGGGCACCGTCGAAGGCACTGAGGATCTTCTCGCCGACCTCGAAATGTCATTCCGCGATGTCGCGATGAGCCCGGATGGGCGCCTCTTCGTGGCCACGGCAGACGCCGAGGGCGCGATCTTTGAAATCACTCGCGATTAAACCGAAAGCCCCTGCATGATCCTTCTTCATCACCTCCGCGTCGGCCGGTCCATCTTCACGGTCTGGCTGCTGGAAGAGTTCGGCCTCGACTATGAGCTGAAAGTCTATCACCGCAATCCGGAGACGAACCGCTCGCAGGAGGACCTTGCGAAAGCCACCCCGCTCGGCAAGTCACCGACCATCGAGGATGGCGACATATTGCTGACCGAGTCAGGCGCGATCGCCGCCTATCTGGCCGAGCGCTATGACACAGGGCACAAGCTCGCGCCGCCGAAATCGGACTGGAAAGCCTGGGCCGAATATCAGCGCTGGCTGCACTATCCGGAAGGCTCGGCCTTCCTGCCGCTGATGCTGAAGCTGCTGCTGACGCGCGAAGACCCGAAACCGCCCGTGTTCAGCGCCTTCTCCGACGGCGAAGTCGCCCTGCATCTCGGTCTGCTCGACAAGCGGCTCGGCGAGATGGATTACATTCTCGGCGACCAATTCCAGGCGCCTGATGTGGGTATCACGTACATCGCCAATATGGCCGAGCGTCTCGGCGAGCTTGGGCCCTACAGGAACCTCAAGGCCTATATGGACCGCAATCTTGAGCGGCCGGCCTGGAAGCGGGCGAAAGAACGGGCGGTGGAGTAGGCTCCGCCAACCGGCTTCGTGGTTCGACTTCGCTCACCATGAAGCCTTTTCATTGCGGTACAAATTGCCTTCATCCTGAGCGAAGTCGAAGGACGAAGGCCGCACGATAACTACCGCCGCGAGCGCATCGCCGCCGCCAGTGTGCCCTCATCGAGATGGTCGAGTTCGCCGCCGTGCGGCACGCCCTGGGCGAGGCGCGTGATGGTGATGTCGAAATCCTCGAGCTGTTCTTTCACATAATCGACGGTGATCTGGCCATCGAGCGTGGCGCTCAGGGCAAAGATCACTTCGCGGATTTCGCCCTGGCGGATGCGGTCGACCAGCATGCCGATGGTGAGGTCCTCAGGCTCGACGCCATCGAGTGGTGACAGAACCCCGCCCAGCACATGATATCGCCCGCGAAAGGCGCTTGCGCGCTCCAGCGCCCAGAGGTCGGGCACGTCTTCGACCACGCAGATAACGCTCTCGTCGCGGCTGGTGGACTGGCACACCGCGCAGGGCTGCAGCGTGTCGAAATTCCCGCAAGTGTTACAGCGCTCGATCTTGTGGCCAGCCTCCGAGAGCGCCGCGGCGAGCGGCAGGAGGAGCTGGTCCCTGCGTTTGAGCAAATGCAGCGCGGCGCGGCGCGCAGAGCGCGGCCCAAGCCCTGGCAGCTTGGCGATCAGCTCGATCATTTTCAGGATTTCAGGCCCGGCGCTCTTCTGGCTCATTGCGTGCGCGTGCCCTTAGAACGGCAGTTTGAAGCCCGGCATCATGCCGCCCATGCCGGAGGTGGCCTCTTTCATGGCCTTCTCGACTTCCTCATCGAGGCGCTTGCGCGCATCGGCATGCGCGGCCTTGATCAGGTCTTCGAGGATTTCGGCCTCGTCACCCATCAGCGAGGGGTCGATCTCGACCGCGATCATTTCGCCCTTGCCCTTGAGCCGGACCTTGACCAGACCCGCGCCGGAGACGCCTTCGGCCTCGACCTGTTCGATCTTTTCCTGGGCTTCCTGCATCTTGGCCTGCATCTGCTGGGCCTGCTGCATGATCTTTCCGAGGTCTTTCATGGCTTCTAGCCTTTCGTTGAATTGGCGGCGCGCAAGGGAACGACATTGTCGCCCGGGCCATCAGCTTCAAGGGCGGGGGCGCTGCTGACCTCGACAATTTGCACCCCGTCAATGGCTTCGAGCGCGGCTTTCACGTCCGGATGAGACTTCACCGCCTCGATCCGCTCATCCTTGAGGCGGTCCTCGCGCTCCTTGACCGTTTCGCGCGAGGTCTGCGCCTTTCGGACATCCCATTCGAGGCCTGTCGAGATTTCGAGGAAGTCGGTCAGACGGCGCAAAAGGTCTACCGGCGCGCCGTCTTTCAGGTCGCAGCTGATCGTGCCTTCGGCAAACAAAGCCGGGCGGATATAGGATTTGGCCTCGCCCCACAGGCGCGGCTCACGCTCTTTTTCGAGCAGGTCCAGCACGTCTTCAAATTTCGACAGCTTGCCGGTGCCACCGCCCCCGACGGGCACCACGTTCGGGTCTGACTTGCCACCCTTGCCCTTGGTGTTGGATGGCTTGCCGCCGCCTTCGGCAATCATGCGGGCGGCGTCTTCCGGCGACGGCAGGCCGGCAGCTGCGACGAGACGCAGGATCACCATGCGCAGGGCTACATCGCTTTCCGGCGCGCTTTGCGTGTCGCGATAGCCTGAGAGCAATATCTGCCAGTTGCGCTGCGCCTGCGCCGGCGTGACGCTGTTGGCGATTGTCCGTGTGCGGCTCGTCCAATCGGCCGGGCCGGGCAGCGTGTAATTGTCGCCCATGGCCTGAACGGTCGCGACGTCGGCCGCGATTTCTAGGAGGTCCTTCATGAGGACGAGGGGGTCAGCGCCGATCTGGATCTGGTCAGTGATTTCATTGACCGCTTCCTTGGCTTTCCCCGTGACTGCGTATTCGAAGACGTCGAGGAGGCGGAGGCGGTCTCCTAGGCCGAGCATGTCGCGGACAAGCTCGCCGCTGATTTCCCCGCCATCGAGGCCCTGCACAATGGCCTGGTCGAGGATGGATAGCCCGTCGCGGACAGAGCCCTCGGCAGCCCGCGCGATAAGGGTGATTCCTTCGTCTGATATTTTTGCGCCTTCACGCGCGGCAATCTTGGCCAGATGCGCCGCGAGCTCGCCCGTATCGAGGCGTTTGAGATCAAAGCGCTGACAGCGCGACAGCACCGTGACCGGCACCTTGCGGATCTCGGTCGTCGCGAAAATGAACTTCACATGCGGCGGCGGCTCTTCCAGCGTCTTCAGCAGCGCATTGAACGAGGCGGTCGAGAGCATGTGCACTTCGTCGATTATGTAGACCTTGTAGCGCGCAGACACCGGCGAATAGCGCACCCCGTCGAGCAGGTCCCGCATATCCGCGACACCGGTGCGCGAGGCCGCATCAAGCTCAAGCACGTCCGGGTGCCGGCTTTCCATGATCGCCTTGCAGTGCTCGCCCGGCGGGTCGAGCTTCAGGCTCGGGCCGGAATGGTCTTCGCTTTCATAGTTGAATGCGCGCGCGAGAAGCCGCGCCGTCGTCGTTTTGCCCACACCCCGCACGCCCGTCAGCATGAAGGCATGCGCGATCCGGTCCAGCTCGAACGCGTTGCGCAGCGTGCGGACCATGGCTTCCTGGCCGATCAGGTCAGAGAAGAGTTTCGGGCGGTATTTCCGCGCCAGGACCTGATAGGATTTCTTCTCCTCGTCCGCGCCCATTTCTTCCTCTCCGAACATGGAGAAGGTGGCGTCGTCGCGCTCGTCTTCGGGGGCGGAAGGTTCGTCAGTCATCGGTGAGATACTAATGGCAGGGACTCGGTAGAGTCTGCAATGGCCCGCTGCCGGTTTTACAGCCTTTGCCTGTGAGCGGCGCGCCCTAGCTCATGCCCCGACATGACAAAAGCGCTTCTGATCTTCGCCCACCAGCTCTTCCGCCCGCATCCCGGCATACAGAAACAACCAGGCCGCATCTGCCTCATCGAGGACAAGCTGTTCTTCGGCGATGCGCAATATCCAATGCAGTTTCACAAGCAGAAGCTGTGGCTGCACCGGGCCAGCATGGCGCGCTATGGGAGATATCTGGATACGCTGAAAACGCCGCATGAGTACGTCTCGTACAAACGTGATGAGGCCGTGCTGGAGCCGCTGATCGCGCGCCTCGCCAGGGATGGCGTCACGGAGATTATGGCCTGCGACCCGGTCGATTTCATCCTGGAGAAGCGCCTCAAAGCCTATTGCGAGGCCGAGGGGCTGGCGCTGAAACTGCTGAATACGCCGATGTTTCTCAACACGCCGGGCGAGAACAAGGCCTGGCGAGCGGACCATAAATCCTGGTTCCAGGCCGAGTTCTACAAGCGCCAGAGGCGGCAGCTCGATGTGCTGATGGACGGGGATGAGCCGGCCGGCGGCAAGTGGTCCTTCGATGAAGAGAACCGCAAGAAAGTGCCGAAGAAACTGCGCGGTAGCGTGCCGCAGCTCCAGCCGCGCGTGCCGGACGAGATCGAGGAAGAGGCCCGCAAGTCCGTCGAGGCGGACTTCCCGGACAATTACGGCTCGCTCGACGAGCTTTACTGGCCGACCAGCCATGAAGCCGCCGAGAGCTGGCTCGGGCAATTCCTGAAAGAGCGGTTCGCGCTGTTCGGGCCGTATGAGGACGCGATCCTCGAGGGCGAGGCCCTGCTCTGGCATTCGGCGATTACGCCGATGCTGAACATTGGCCTGCTCACGCCGAAACAGGTGCTCGATGCGGCGCTGGCAGAGATCGATAAAGGCGATGTGCCGATGAATTCGGCCGAGGGCTTTATCCGGCAGGTGATCGGCTGGCGCGAGTTCATGCGCGCGACCTATGAAGACCTCGGCGTCTCCATGCGCACCACCAATCACTGGGGCCATGACCGCCCCCTGCCCCGGAGCTTCTGGACCGGCGAGACCGGCATCGCGCCCATTGATGACACGATAAAAAGGATCCTGAAAACAGGCTATTGCCACCATATCGAGCGGCTGATGGTGCTCGGCGGCTTCATGTTCATCTGCGAGGTGGACCCCAAAGACATCTATCGCTGGTTCATGGAGATGTTCGCCGACAGCTATGACTGGGTGATGGTGCCGAATGCCTATGCGATGAGCCAGAACGCAGACGGAGGCCAGATCACGACCAAGCCGTATTTTTCGGGCTCGGCCTATATCCGCAAGATGGGCAATCACGAGACAGGCGCGTGGTGCGATATCTGGGACGGGCTCTACTGGCGCTGGATCTGGCAAAACCGGGGACAACTCGCCGGCAATCCCCGCTGGGCGATGATGGTCTCCATGGCGGAAAAGATGGAGGAGGAAAAGTTGCGCGGCCACCTCGACACGGCTGCGAATTTCCTCAGGGGTTTCCGCTAGCAGAATGCGGGATGGACCGGCGTGTTTGGGGGGCTAAAAGCGTGGTAATTGCGGGGTAGTTTCGGGGTAATCTGATTAGCCCAATCTCCCCGGCAAAGGCCGGGGCCTCGGGAGGCAGGCGCGGGGTCTGAATTGCAGGAGATCCCGGCCTACGCCGGGACGATCGGGTGTGGGGACCGTGGCCCCATGCTTGCAGCGCGCAGACCATGGCCTTCTATGTCTACATCATGACCAACAAGCCGCACGGCGTGCTCTATACCGGCATGACGGACGACATAAATCGCCGCGCCTACGAGCATCGCGAACACCTGATCAAGGGCTTCGCGTCAAAGTATAATTGCGAGAGCCTCGTCTGGTTTGAGACGCATGAGACGCGCCGGTCCGCTTTTGACCGCGAACGCCGCATCAAGGAATGGCAGCGCGCCTGGAAAATCAGGCTGATTGAAGAGATGAACCCGGAGTGGCGCGACCTCGCCGATACGCTTCTTTGACCTCTCTATCTCCGATCTGCCGGGATTAAGGTCGGGGTCCGCCTCCTTCCGATCTCCCCGGCGAAGGCCGGGGTCTCGTGAGGCCAACTCCGCCCTTTAATTGCACGAGATCCCGGCCTGCGCCGGGAAGATCGGTGTTGGGGCTTGGGGTGAAGGCGGCGAATGTCCGATCTGTTTCAGGCCGTCAAGGGCGCTTCGCGTCCGACGGATTTCACCCTTGACGGCCTGAAACAGATCGAAAAAGGCTGGTCATGGCCAAATGGCAGAAACTGCCATTTGGCCTGTAATTCAGGTGGAAACCTGGCTGACCCAGTCCCGTATTGCGGAACCGACCCTAGCCAAATCCCTCTCACCGAGCTGGCCACTATGCATCACTACGTTTCTTGACCGTTCAAGAGTGTCAAAAATTGAGCGAGCCCAATCTACGCTGTGAATGAAGTCTTCAAAATGTGGGCTGTGATTCTGGTGAATGATGCTGATCAAATTTGGAAGCATGGTGTAATTAATGGGATCGGCACCTCGCTGAGCATGCCACCTAACTTTAGCTTCCTCTTCAGCCCGTGTAGTCGCCTGCTTTCTAATCTTTTCCGATACGCACGTTTCCCACCAGTTCTCGCCCACATTTTCCGCTAATGTCGATGAAATCAAATATCGAACCGAGTTCTCGAATGCGGCAATCGCGGTATACATTATGCTCATTTTCGAT
>NZ_JBARZC010000111.1:0-1745 GCF_049649345.1 Henriciella sp.
GACGGATGGCCGTTGACTGGCAGCAGGGACGCGTCGGGGTAGCGGTCTGCCAGATAGAGCAGGATGGCCGCCGATTCCGTTAGAGTTTCGCCTTCCGGAGTAATGAGCGTTGGTAACTTTCGCTGCGGATTGACGTTGGCGTATGCACGGCCACGCTGGGAATCGGTCTCCAGAAGGACATCCGACAGGCTGAAGGCTGCACCGGCTTCAGCCAGCGCAAGCTCGATCGCCGCGGAGCCTGAACCTTTATCACCGTAGAGGACGTATTCCGCTCGACTCATTCCGGCAGTGTACGCCTGCTGCCGCCAACGCGTTATAGTCTGCGCCGATTCAATTGTCCGGGGAAGACTCATGCACAAGCAATCACGCGCCCGCCGCTCCGCCATTTTGGCGGGCCTGCTGACAACCATTTGCCAGCCGGCCGTTGCTCAGGAATTAAGCGATGTCGAGATCGATCCGCAATACGTGGATGAAGTCGCGAAACTCCGCGGCAGTGCCGATGTAGATAAGGCAATGCGCCATGTTCTGACCCTGGAGGCGCAGCACCGGGAGGAATTGATTGAACTGACCGAAATCCCCGCACCGCCCTTCAAGGAGATGGCTCGAGCGGAACGGTTCGCCGAAATGCTGCGTGCTGCCGGTCTCGACGACGTGTCGATCGACGAGGTTGGCAACGTCATAGGCCGACGGCCGGGTACCGGCGGTCAGCGGGTAGTTGGCTACAGCGCGCATCTCGACACTGTGTTTCCCGAGGACACAGACGTTACGGTGCGCTTCGATGACGACAAGATGTATGCACCCGGCATCGGCGACAACACGCGCGGGCTTGTCGTTGTACTGGCCGTCCTGCGTGCGCTGGAGCACGCCGCCATAAGGACCGACGCAGACATTCTGTTCATCGGCAACGTCGGAGAAGAAGGTCTGGGGGATCTGCGCGGCGTGAAGCATCTGTTTCGCGACGGCGCCAGCGCTATTGACAGCCTCATCGCCGTCGACGGAGGTGACGACGACAGAATTGTCTACGGCGGGGTCGGCTCCCATCGATATCGAATGGCCTTTAGCGGTCCGGGAGGGCATTCGTGGGGCGCGTTTGGTACCGCGAATCCGCATCACGCACTCGGCCGGGCGATCGCGCTATTCGACGAGAACGCGCCGGCCGTTACCGGCGATGGCGTCAAATCGAGCTATAACATTGGCCGCATCGGCGGCGGCACGTCCATCAACTCTGTGCCCTTTGAATCATGGGCCGAAGTCGACATACGTTCAGGGGATCAGGCCAAGATCGACGCCATAGATGACATTCTTCAGGCAGCCGTCGAGCAGGCGCTGCAGGAAGAAAACGCCGGACGTACCATTGGCGCCGAACTGACTGCGGAGCTTGAACGTGTAGGCACGCGTCCCGCGGCGCAGGGCGACGAGGGAGCCGCGCTGGTGCAGCGGGCGCTGGCCG
The DNA here is from genome assembly GCF_049649345.1 of Henriciella sp. Lineage (GTDB taxonomy): Bacteria > Pseudomonadota > Alphaproteobacteria > Caulobacterales > Hyphomonadaceae > Henriciella. Next base: position 1,451 of record NZ_JBARZC010000111.1, read on the forward strand.
TCACGCGCAGTTTTGATCTCGAGCCGCGACTCGGCATTTCTTCAACGGATGCCAATCTGCCGATTTCCAAAGGTATCCCTGCCATTACGATGAGCCGCGGCGGCCAGTCTTATGACAGCCATGCACCGACAGAAGCTTGGTCCAACGTCAGCGGTTACCGAGGGATACAGATAGGATTGCTGACTCTTCTCGCAGAGGCCGGGCTCACTCCATAATACTGCAACATAAAGCGGCGACACTTGGCCGTTCTTTAAACAGCCTCAGAGGGCGTTGCCATGAAACTCAATCGTCGCCA
>NZ_JBARZC010000112.1:0-4927 GCF_049649345.1 Henriciella sp.
GTGAAGCCGTCGGAGGCCGATGACACGATGGACGAGCGCGACAAGCTGATCTCGGCGCGCGCAGGCAATATTAGCGGACTTGTCCTCGGCCTCGGCCTGGTCTCGGCGCTCGGCGTGTATCTTTTCAAATATGATGGCAATCTGCTGTTTCATGCGGCGTTCGGCGCGTTGATGGCCTCGCAGCTGACCGAATATGCAGCGCGCATCGTCTATTATCGCGGCGGCTTCTGAGCATGGCCAAACGTCCACCTATAACGAACCGCGTGCGTGAATTGCGTGAAGGCCATGGCGCCATGTCCCAATCAGCCCTCGCCAAGGAAATCGGCGTCACGCGCCAGACTGTGATCGCTATAGAGCAGGGGCGTTATTCGCCCTCGCTCGAAAGCGCCTTTCGCATCTCCCGCGTCTTCGGCGTCGGCCTTGAAGATGTATTCGGCTGGGAGGGCGACTGAGCAAGGCTGCGGAGCAAGATGGGGCGAGGCGCGTTGATGTGGCAGTTCCCCTCTTCAAATACCGATCAGAAGGATCGCCTCCATGCCCCGCTCAGCCCTCCGCCTGACCACCGCCGCCCTCTCGCTTCTCGCCGCGCCCCTCGCTTTTGCCAGCGTTGCGCCGCAGGATGTGGCTTCGGCAGACTATGACGGCGGCGCCCTGCCGGACGGTCAGAGCGCGATTACCGCAAAAGTGCAGGTCCTGCTCGACAGGGCAGGGTCGTCGCCGGGCGTCATCGATGGCTATTCCGGCGAGAATGTCGACAATGCGATCCGCGATTTTGAAGAGATGAACGATCTCGAAGTCGACGGCGTCATGGACGAGAAAGTCTGGGAGGCGCTCGGCAATCCCAGCGATCTGACCACGACCTACACGATCACTGAGGAAGACCTCGCCGGCCTGATGCCGGACCTGACCCATGATTATGAAGATTTCGCCGAACGCGAACGGCTCGGCTTCCGGACCATTGAGGAACTGGTCGCCGAAGCCTGGCACATGGACCGCGACCTGCTGAAAACGATGAATCCTGAAGCCGACTGGACAGCAGGATCAGAGGTCACCGTCCTGGATCCCGGCAGCTCGCTTGAGGGCAGTGTGGAAAAGATCACCGCCGATAAGTCCCGCGCCCAGATCCTCGCTTATGATGCGGACGACAACCTCATCGCCAGCTATCCGGCGACGATCGGCTCAAGCGACACGCCAAGTCCCGAAGGCAGCTACAAGGTCGTGGCGATCGCGATCGACCCGACCTATTCCTACAACCCTGAAAAGAACTTCCAGCAGGGTGACAATGACGAAGCCCTGACCCTTCCGCCCGGCCCGAATGGCCCGGTTGGCACGGTCTGGATCGATCTGGAAAAAGAGACGTATGGCCTCCACGGCACAGAAGACCCGCATCTTGTCGGCAAGGAACAGTCACATGGCTGCGTGCGGCTGACAAACTGGGACGCCGAAGAACTGGCCGGGATGGTCAGCCAGGGTGTCGAGGTGTCGTTCAAGGAGTAGCGTACATTGCGCCGCTTTCAGTCGCCAGACCTGCGGCAATCTGCTATGATTGTCCCATCATGCAGGAGGATATTCACGAGCTGGTCGAGCGGGTTTACGCCGCGCGCCGGGACGCTAGCCCCGACGAAGCTCATGCGCTCGCGACCGATGCTCTCGAATATGCGCGCGGCGCCAACGACCCCGAATTGCTCGTCCGCGCCCTGATGGCCAAGGGCCAGTGCTACCGAGATGAAGGCCGGTTCGAGGATGCCGAGCGCCTCTATGTCGAGGCGACCAATATCTGCCGGCGTGAGCCTGTCCCGCCGCTCGTCACAGCCCATGTCGTGCGCCATCTCGGCGATGTCACTGCAGAGCTCGGCCGCTTTGGCCTCGCCCAGACCCATTACGAAGAAGCGCTCGACCTCTACCGCGAGATCGACGATTTACCGCCCGGAACGCTCGCCAATGCGATCCGCCCGCTCGCGCGTCTGCTCGACATCCTCGACCACCCCGCCGAAGCCGTCGACCACTGGCGTGAGGCGCTCGATCTCTATGAAGAGGCGCATGTCCGCTCCGGCGTCGAGGAATGCACACGGCGGCTCAATGGGGCGGCTTAGGGCCAGTTCGCCTAGAACGGCACGTTCGGATCGTCCTCACCATCGCCGCCAAGCGCCAAACCCGCAAAGTCGAACACGCGCGGATCATGCAGATGGCTCGGCCGCACGGTCGCGAGCGCATGCGCCATGACCTGCCGCACGCCCGGTTTCTTGCGCTCCCACTCATCCAGCATCTGTTTCATCGCAACCCGCTGCAGCCCATCCTGAGAGCCGCAGAGATTGCACGGGATGATCGGGAAATTCATCGCCTCAGCGAATTTCGCCAGATCGTCTTCCGCGCAGGTGATCAGGGGGCGCAGAACGAACATGTCGCCCGCATCATTGAGCAGCTTTGGCGGCATCGCGGCCATCCGCCCGCCATGCACCAGGTTCATCATGAACGTCTCGAGCGCATCGTCGCGGTGATGGCCAAGCACAATCGCCTCGCATCCTTCCTCACGGGCGATCCGGTAGAGAATGCCCCGGCGCAGGCGTGAGCACATCGAGCAGAAGGTGCGCCCCTCCCGCACTTTTTCGCTCACGATGGAATAGGTGTCCTCGGTCTCGATCCGGTATTTGACGCCCACCCTGTCGAGCCATTCGGGCAAGATGTGTGTGGGAAAGCCCGGCTGGCCCTGATCGAGATTGCACGCGATCAGCTCGACCGGCAGCGCGCCTTGCCATTGAAGATCCAGCAGCGCCGCGAGCAGGCCATAGCTATCCTTGCCGCCCGACAGGCAAACCAGCCATTTCGGCTTGTCCTCCCGTGCCCGGTCGACCATGCCGAACTGGTCAATCGCCTGCAACGCGTTCCGCACAATCCGCTTGCGCAGCTTTTTGAAGGTCACGCTCCTGGGCACATCAGCAAAGAGCGGCGGGACAAGCCCGGTCATCATGTCGTCAGCCATGAAGTGCGTATCGCATGAGCTGGCCCGGCGGGCAAAGCCCGATACTCAGCCTATTCGTACTCCACCGTCATCTCGATCCGGCGGTTGCGTGGCTCATCGACCTCGTCGTCTGTTGCAACAGCAAGCTGCGTGTCACCGCGTCCTTCAGCAAGGACGAAGCCGGGCTCGATGCCTGTCGCGTTCACGATGTAGACCTTGAGCGCGTCTGCCCAGGCCTGCGTTCTGGCCTGGTTCTCCTCAGCTGTGCCGACTGTGTCGGTATAGGCACGGATCGAGACGCTGAAGACATCATCGCGTGCGAGGGCCGGCATGAATTGCGGGGCGAGGGCTGCGGGGTCGAAATTGTCCCGGTCCTCGACATACAGAACCAGATCCAATGGCGGCTGGGCAGCTGGCGCGGGCGCGCCACGGGGGGCTGGAGCCTCGTCCATCACCGGTGGCGGCGGCGCCATCTCGCGCGCGGGCGTGAAGCGGTCATCTTCGGGGGCCTGGCTGACATCGCTCAGCGGGAAGGCATCGCGGAACAGTGAGCATTCTTCATAGCCCGGCGCGACGTCTGCGTTGACGCGGTAATACTCGTCGCCGTCTTCGAGATCGGCAAAGCGCAGGCGTTCGAGCGCGCGCTCTTCAGGCGCCGCTTCCGCCATGGCGCAGAGCATGTCGCCGAGGATGAAGGGATTATCGGAATAGTAGTTGTGACCAAGGCCGAACAGCTCGGTCGCAACGCCTGTGGCATCGACCGTCTCGTAGAATTCATTGCGCCGGATATAGGGCTTGTTGCCATCCGTATCGCCAAGCCGGAGGTTCTGGTTGACGATTTCGGAGACGTGCAGCGCGCGGTCTGCGTCCGAGGTGTAGATCGTCACATTGGCCTGCAGATTGTCGAGAACGCCTGTGACCTCATTGAAGATCTCGCGGTCGACATCGGCCGCCACAAGGATGATCCGGAACTCGATATCGTCTTCGCCATGGCGCTCCAGATAGTCGGCGGCATAGTCTTCCAGCGCCTTGGTCAGGAGGCGGTTGCCCATGGAGTGGGCGACGATGTTGATCCGGTCAATGTCGGCATTCTCGATGATGAGATCGAGGAACTCTTCCAGATAGGGCGCCGCCTCGAGGGAACGGTCCTGGTCGCCTCGGTAATCGCCGAGCGAGACCTTGCCCGCAGACGGCCCGCTGAACAGGATCGGCACGCCGACATCGAAAAGGTCGCGCCGGGAGAGGTCGACCGACAGCTGCGCCGAGCGGATCAGCGCGTGCTCGAAAGGCGTGTTGAAGCCGTGCACGAAGAGCAGGGCGGAATAGGAATTCTGCTCGATCAGCGCGTCGTCGAGCTCAAGCAGGAAGCGCTCCTGTCCGGTCTTGGTGATACGGGTAAGGAAGACATATTTGACGAGCTCATCGTCTTCCTCGGGCATCTCGCCTTCGAGGAAGGGCGTCTCGCCGCGCTCTCGCGTACCACCTTCCTCGATCAGCTTGGGCAGCCAGACATCAGCGCGGCCAAGATGCAGCTCGCCGGCATTCTCGGCTTCGGTTCCGGTCGTGTCGATCTCGCCGTCCGGGCCGGGGGCGGCGCCGTCGAAACCGACCTTTCGATTGGTGCCATAGAGAACCCGTACGCAATCGACGGCTTCTTCTGTCTGGGCGGTCAGCAGGCTTCGGCAATCGGTGCCGAAATCAGGGTGGTGGAGGCTGGTTTTCGGCTGCAGGAAGAACAGGGCCGCGCCGACGCCCGCACTGATCAGGACCAGGATCAGAAACCAGAAAAGAACGCTGCGCATTACCACCTCTCACATGGATCGGGCAGTAATCATCACAGCGGTCAAATTATATCAAGGCAGTTGCGAGCAGGCCGGACGTTCCTAGAAGGCCTGTTCCGGACTTGTCACAGTGACTGGCCGGATCGCGCGGAAGATCAGGAATCCGGCAAGTGGCGCGACGCCGAAG
>NZ_JBARZC010000113.1:0-1587 GCF_049649345.1 Henriciella sp.
ACGCCGAGCGCCAGGAAAGCGCAGGCTATGCCGAGGCCTCGCATTATGGCTGGACGGGCTCTGGCGACGGCTCACGCAGCGCCGATGAAATGCGCGCGCTCGACGTTCTGGAGCTCGAGGCGGACGCGGACTTCGCCGCGGTGAAGAAAGCGTACCGCGCGAAGGCGAAAGTGGTGCACCCGGACGTGAAGCCGGGCGACGAGGAAGCGGCGGCCGAGTTTCAGAAACTGCAGGTCGCTTACGAAGTGCTGCGCGCTGCAGAAGAGCGGCGCGCGTGGCGGGGGTAGCGCTTTTGCCTGCGTTCTGGATGCGGAGTTTCGCTCTATTAGGTCGATAAAGCGCGAGACCGCGCTTGTAATGATGGCCTGCCATAGCCATCTTGATGACAGCTACCAGTCGCAATCGACGGTCTTTGCTTTCCTCACCGAAAGCCCTTTCCCTCAGTTCCGCCTTATAGTCGCAGCCGGGTCTATTCTGGCGCGCTGCACACTCGTCTGAAGGAAATCCACATGACACATTATGGCAAGATCAAGAGCTACGACAGCAGCAATGGCACCGGCTCGATCACCCCGGAAAAGGGCGGTGACGCGCTCCGCTTCAAGAAGGCCGACCTCCAGCAGGAAGGTCAGGTCCCGAAGGTCGATCAACGGTACAGCTTTGAGACCAGCGAGGTCGATGGCGGAAAGAAGTGGGCCGTGAACCTGCAGCACGAGCAGGGCGACGGCGACCACCAGAAGGACCAGGCCCGCAAACAGCAGGGCTGACGCCGACAGCGGAGCCGGGGATCAACACCCCGGCTCTTGCTCGATCCCTCTCGCTCGGATGCTTCGCTATGCCGATAAATCAATTTCTGTTCGATCATCAGCTTGCGGCTATGAAAGCCGACCGTTCGGGTTCGGCTGAGGAACGCGACGCAGCCTTCGAAGCGATGGGAGAGCGCGCGGAGCGAATAGCGAACTGGCGAAAAAAGAACGGCCTCTCGGATCTGGGCTGGCCGCGTGACGAACGTTCTCCTCCTCCTCATGAAGATGGATAAGGTTTCTCCCGATCTCGCGACAACGCCTGCCAATCAGACTGAAACCACTGAAAAACTAGGGCAGGGGCGCTCGAGGTCGATCACCTGACCTCCTTTCCCGAAGGGATATTGGGTCATGCCATATTATCGATTTCATCAATCGCAAGGACCTGCGGTGGCCATCACCGATGACCGTTCCGGGGCAAAACTTCCCGACATCAGTTCGGTGTGGAGGGCTGATGGCCTCACAGAAGTCGTTGTTGGCGGTAAGCAAAGGTTTGGCGTCGAGCCGGCAGAAATTATCGCCTTAATCGAGCGTGATGGATTCTATCTTGGATCGCTGCAGAGCAGATAGGCCGAATTTCGCGCTACTTTCTGCAAGTCTTAGTCAAGGCAGGGCCAAAATGCGTAAGTTCGAAATACATATGCCGGAAATCACGGCAAAGAGGCTTTGGGATCGGTTGGTTGCCGACGGCCTGCGAGACTGCGGGCGCGAAATGGTGATCGTGGAGTACGATGATCTAGGTCGCGCCGAAGATGGACTTCGCTTGGCAAAGAGCGACGCTGAACGT
>NZ_JBARZC010000114.1:0-6998 GCF_049649345.1 Henriciella sp.
AATGCGCGACAAGGTTCGCACCAACCTCAAATACGGCGTCGACCTGATCAAGACCTGCTCGACCGGCGGGGTCTTCTCCAAGGGCACGACCCTCGGGGCCCAGCAGGGCACGGTTGAGGAACTGACCGCCATCGTCGAGGAGGCCCATGCCCGCGGCCTGAAAGTTGCCTCCCATGCCCACGGCACGCAGGGCATCAAGAATGCGCTGATGGCCGGGGTCGATACGATCGAACACGCCTCAATCCTGGACGATGAAGCCATCCAGATGGCCAAGGATGGCGGCACGTGGCTGTCCATGGACATCTACAACACCGAATACACGCTGGCCGAAGGCGAAAAGAATGGCGTCCTGCCGGAATCGATGGACAAGGAACGCCAGATCTCGCAGCTGCAACGCGACAGTTTCCGCGATGCGGTCGAGGCCGGGGTGAAGATGGTGTTCGGCTCGGACGCCGGCGTCTATCCGCACGGCGACAATGGCAACCAGTTCTCCCGCATGGTGACCTATGGCATGACGCCGATGCAGGCGATCCAGGCGGCGACGATCAATGCTGCCGATGCGCTCGGCAGGAGCGGCGAGCTGGGCTGCGTCGAGACTGGCTGTGCTGCAGACTTTGTTGCGGTTTCAGGTGACCCGCTGGATGACATGCAACTGCTGGCCGATGTGGACTTCGTCATGAAAGCTGGCACGGTCTACAAGCAGGATGGCGAGCCACTTCCCTTCTAGGAAATAGAGCGGCCGCCTCGACGACGATTGACAGGCGATTCCCAGCTTGCCTTTGTCATTACTGCTGTTCAGGATGCAACCTCAGGTAAGCAGAGGTGCGAGCATGTACAGATATTTCAGCCTATTCGCCTTTCTCTTTGTATCATCCGCCCTCCCGGCCATGGCACAGCAGACCGAAATGCCTATTCTCTTCTCGGTCGGGACTTCTTGCAGCGACGCAGAAAGCTACGCCACAAACTATCCTGAGAAGGCAAAAAGCGTCGGCGTGCAGACATTGCTTGGCCTGGCCGCAGAGACCTGCACCCTGCCGGTTGGAGATATCACGCCTGCCGAGGCTGAAGATGCTCTTGAGGACAAACGCATCGCCTGGGATATGCGCGGCGACACGCTGACATTGTATGCACGAAGCGAAAAAACGCCGATTGTCTGTTGCTCGCTGCACTCGCCGGACTGGACCTCGCTTTCCGAGGATGACCTCTGGGCGACCCGTCTGCGCATGACGAATCTGCAGCAGTCCATGCTTCATTTCTTCATGATGGGCGACGAGGATGAAACGGAACTCTCATGGCGCGGGCCAGATGCCCCCGCTGCCCTGCCCTTCACGACCAATCCCGATACGCCACTGGCAGGGACGGTTTTGGAAGAAACGCTGGACAGCCCGCAACTGAACGAGACGCGCAAGCTCAGCATCTATCTGCCGCCTGATCATGACCCAAATGGCAACTGGCCAGTTCTCGTTCTCGCGGATGGGGAAGAGGCCGATTACTATGGCCGCTTGGTAGAAGAACGGACACTGTCCGGTGAGGTAAGGCCATTTGTCGTCATCGGCCTCCACTCGGGAAGTGACGCAATCGTACACGAAAAGACCTTCGACTTTGATGTGCGGGCTGGCGACTACCTGCCGGAATATCGGGATGCGCCAGAGCGTTTCGACGCACATCTGGAATGGGTCACCGAGACCGTTCTGCCCTGGGCGAGAGAGGAATTCGGGGTCACAACGAAGACGAGTGAAACTGTTGTCGCCGGAAAATCGAACGGGGCTGTTTTCGCGCTTCAAGCCGCGCTTCTGCGCCCGGACGTCTTCCGGCACGCTATAGTAATGTCACCTGGCTATATGCCTCTTGCTAGCACGCCAGATACGGGCGGCAAAAAGGCCCGTTTCCTTATCTCAGCCGGGACGTACGAACCGAGCTTTTACTACTCCGCCGATGCTGCGGTCCGCACCCTTGAGGACGCCGAGTACGATGTCAGCTTCCGCCCGTTCTATGCGGGCCACTATATCGACCAGTGGGATGTCGCCTTGCACGATGCTCTGGCCGAGACGTTTCCGCCCGGCGAATAAGTGCGCCGCCCTCTTCACCGTGGCGTCGATAACCGCTGAGAGGCCAACGGAGATTACAGGCTTCAAACCTGATGACGCCCGTGTCATCTTATGCGGATGGAAATTCCGTCTCCCACTACTATCGCCGCGCCGGCCTTCGTGCTGGCGGTGATCTGGGAGTGGTGGGCAGTCAAGACAGGCCGCGCCAATGGCAAATATGAGACGAAAGACGCCATCACCTCTCTGGTGATGGGCACAGGCAATCTGGTCGTGAACACGCTGACGGGCGCGGTTGCGCTCTGGATGATGCTGCTGCTCTGGAAGTATCGGCTCCTGGACATTCCAGTGACCTGGTGGAGCGGTATCCTGCTCTTCGTGCTCTATGATTTCGTGTATTACTGGAAGCATAGGCTCGCGCATCGCATGCGCTGGTTCTGGATGGAGCATGTCACGCACCATTCCTCGCTTCACTACAATCTGACGACCGCGCTGCGCCAGCCCTGGTTCGGCCCGTTTACCGGCCTGATCTGGCTTGGCGTGCCACTGGTGCTGACCGGCTTCCACCCGCTCTTCATCTTCTTCGTCGCCAGTCTCAATCTCGTCTACCAGTTCTGGATCCATACAGAGGTCATCGGCAAGATGCCGGGCTGGTTTGAGGCGGTGATGAACACCCCGTCGCACCACCGCGTCCACCACGGCATCAATCCGCGCTATCTCGACACCAATTATGCCGGTGTTTTCATCATCTGGGACAGGATGTTCGGCACCTTCGTGCCTGAGCTTGAAAGCGACCCGCCGGTTTTCGGGATCGTCAAACCCCTTGAGAACTATAATCCTGTCGTCGTCGCCTTTCACGAGGCGGGCGGTCTGGCGCGCGACTGCTACAGAGACGGCCTGCGGCCGGACCGCTGGCTACGCCGCTTCATCAACGGCCCTGGCTGGCAGCCGAACGGTGAGCATAATCGCTCTGCCGAGCTGAAGGCGGCTTATGTCGCCGAGCACCCGGACCAGGCCGGTACGCCGGGCCTGCCGAAGGCCTGACCTCGCGGCACACGGTCAGGCGCCGATCGCCTCGATGACGTCGACACAGCTTTTAGCGCACTCGGCGCATTCGGTATGGTGGTCGGCATGCTTGTCGCACTCGGCCTTGCAGAGCTCGCACGTCTCCTTGCAGACGGCGAGCAACTCATCGGTGAGAGGGCTTCCCGAGGTGACGAAGGTGATGGAAGCATCGCAGATCGCCGCTGTCTCGCGCACCCGCCGTGCACAATCGGCCATGCTGGTATCGCCGGTCTGCATCACGTCAATGCAGACTGAGTGGCAGATCTCGCTCATCGCCTTGCAATGCAAGAGCGCATGAAGCGTTTTGTGATTGATCTCGGTCGACATCATCATGTCGTGATCGCCGCCATGCTCGTGATGCTCATGAGAGGTGTCGGCGCCCGCATCTGCAAGGCCTGCCCCTGCCGCCGAGAGGCCAAGATTGCCGCAGGAAGCGACCCCGCCTGCCGAGCCTACCGCCCCGACAAGGACGCCGCGCCGTGAAAGTGTAGGTGTTGCCATGATTCATCCCTCCAGATTCGCGTCAGACACGAAGTAGCGCACTTTCTTTCGCCTTGTGCAAGGCGACGCCCGGCTTACGCTACGTCGGGAATGGACGAGGGCGAGCAGGTTGCTACAACGGCCATAATGATCGCGCTGTATAAAGCGCTGCACGTTGAGGGAGATAGAGACTGATGCATCCGTGCCAGCACGCGAAGACGCACCCGGACAAACCCGCCTATATCATGGGCAATTCCGGCGAGGTGGTAACCTTTGCCGAGTTGGAGAGCCGGTCCAACCAGATCGCGCACGCCTTTCGCACGCTTGGCCTCAAGACTGGCGACACGATTGCGGTCTTCGCGGAGAACACGCCGCGCTATTTCGAGATCTGCTGGGCCGCCCAGCGCTCTGGGCTCTATTTCGTCTGCATTTCCTCGCGCCTGACCCCGCCGGAAGTTGAATACATCATCAAGGATAGCGGCGCCCAGCTCCTGATTGCGTCTGCCGGTTTGAAGGATGTGGCCGGCAAAGTGAAAGCGGTTACGGACTGCAAGGCCTACTGGTCGATCGACGGGCCAATAGAAGGCTATGAACCGCTTGAAGGCGTGCGCGCGAGCCTGCCTGAAACACCGATCGAAGATGAGCGCGCCGGCACCGACATGCTCTATTCCTCTGGCACGACGGGCCGCCCGAAAGGGATCCGCCCGCCGCTGCCGGAAGAGCCGAAGATCGACGCGCCAAACGCCCTGATCACGATCGCGCAGGCGCTGTTTCGCGTGAAGCCGGAGGGTGTCTACCTGTCGCCGGCTCCGCTTTATCACGCCGCGCCGCTGCGCTGGTGCATGACCATGACGCGGTTCGGCAACACGCTGATCATCATGGAGAAATTCGACCCGGAGACATTCCTCGCCCTGGTCGAAAAGCACAAGGTCACCCACTCCCAGCTGGTGCCGACCATGTTCGTGAAGATGCTGAAACTGCCTGAAGAGGTCCGCACCAAGTATGACGTCTCAAGCCTCGAGGCCGCCGTCCATGCCGCCGCGCCCTGCCCGATCCCGGTCAAGGAAAAGATGATCGAGTGGTGGGGGCCCGTCATCGAGGAGTATTATGCCGGCTCTGAAGGCAATGGCATGACCTGGGCCAATTCAGAGCAATGGCTCGGCCACAAGGGCACCGTCGGCTTCCCGATCTGGGGCGAGCTTCACATCTGCGACGAAGACGGAAACGAAGTCGCCGCTGGCACGGAAGGCCAGATCTATTTCGGCGGCACGCCAACCCCGAACTATCATAACGACCCTGAGAAGACGAAGGGCGCCCTCAATCCCAAACATGAAGACTGGTCTTCGCTCGGCGATGTCGGCAAGGTTGATGAAGATGGCTTCCTTTACCTCACCGACCGCAAGGCCTTCATGATCATTTCCGGCGGCGTGAACATCTATCCGCAGGAAGCCGAGAACATCCTCATTACTCATCCGAAAGTGGCTGACGTCGCCGTCATTGGTGTGCCGGATGAGGAGTTTGGCGAGCAAGTGAAAGCCGTCGTCCAGCCGGCCGAAGGCATCGAGCCGGGCGAGGCGCTGGCCGAAGAGCTGCTCGAATTCTGCCGCTCGCAGCTCGCCAAGATCAAATGCCCCAAATCGGTGGACTTCGACCCGGCCCTGCCGCGCCACCCGACCGGCAAGCTCTACAAGCGTCTCGTCCGCGACCGCTACTGGGGCAAGTCAGGCTCACGCATCGTCTAGGCCACGCCTGCCGCCGCGCTTGCACATCAGACATTTCCCGCGCAAGACTGCGCGACAACAAGATTGATATCTCAAGGAGGACCCACCCATGGCAGACCCTAAAACAGTTCACTATAACGATCTGGAATCCATCGCCGGCAAGGAAGTCGGCGTGTCCGACTGGCACCTGATTGATCAGGACCGCGTCAACATGTTCGCAGACGCCACCGGCGATCATCAGTGGATCCATGTCGATGTCGAACGCGCCAAGAAGGAAATCGGCGGCCCGATCGCCCACGGCTTTCTGACCCTGTCGCTTCTCCCGATGCTGGGCGCGGAAGTGTTGCGCGTTGAGGGCACGACGCGCGGCATCAATTACGGTTCCGACAAGGTCCGCTTCACCAATATGGTGCCGGTCGGCTCCAAGGTCCGTCTTCGCCAGAAATGCCTCGCCATCGAAGAGAAGGCCGGCGGCAAGCAGATGCGAATGGAAGCCACAATCGAGATCGATGGCGCAGAGCGCCCTGCCCTCGTCGCTGAAACGCTGACCGTGCTCTACGGCTGATACGCCGCTTCAACCAGACGGTCACACCCATTCCGGGCCCGGATCTGCAGAGCCCTTCTGCCGATCCGGGCCCGTCTTGCTTTTGCCTCAGATGGGCTCAAAGATGCGCGTCGAGGAGCCTGTTTTTGAGGGGATAGTCATGAAACACAGTCTTAAACTGAGCTGTGCGAGCCTGGCATTTGCTGCGCTTGCCTTTGGGGCCCAGGCCCAGACCGCCGGGCCGGGCGATATCGATTTTGGCGACGATTCAGGTCTCTGGGCCAATGATGGCGAGTGCGACGACCCGCGCTTCGAAGGGGTCGGTGCCACGGACGTCAAGGATGACGCTGACCTGATGGCCGACGCCAGCGACTGCCGGGCAGCCTTTCTTGCCGGATCGGTCATCCTGTCTCCGGCGACGACCGAAAGTCCCCCTGCCAGCGACGGCCCACTTCTGAATGCCATGCCGCCGCGTCCATCGTCATCGTCGAACGCCCTGTCGACCGAGACCGGGACTGATACCGAGACCGATATCGACTATGGCGATGATGAGAGCTTCTTTGCAACGGATGGCGAATGCGACGATGCCCGCTTCATCGGCGCCGCCATGGCTGAACCGCCACTCCTCGCGGACGATATCGGTCATGATGCCAGCGACTGCAAGGCCGGCTTGGATGGGGGCGATCTGCGCCTGCGCGGCGAGGGGGACCCCTCTATTGAAGAGGTGACCGAAGAGATCGACCTTTCGGCTGAGGACCAGGCCCTGCTGGACGAGCTCGCAGTGCTCTTCGAAGATCTGGAAGATGCCGACATGACCGTCGATCCTGCCGATTTCGACGATCCGCCCGAAGATGGCCTCATGTTCAATGGCGTCAATTTCGGCGACAATGCCAGCGACTGGTCGAAGGACGGGGAGTGTGATGACCCGCGCTTCACCGGCCAGGGCCAGACCGAGACGACACTGCTCGCATCGGATGCCTTTCATGATGCCGATGATTGCCTGGCCGCCTGGAAGGCGGGCGACCTCGAACTGGCCGAGTTTTAGGGCCTGATCGCTGGATCTTTGTGAGGTTGCAGAGCCGCGCGCCTTTTTCGTCGCCGGCCTGCAACCTATATCTGTGGGGAAACAGATATACAGGAGCC
>NZ_JBARZC010000115.1:0-1922 GCF_049649345.1 Henriciella sp.
CAGTATAGGGGTTTACCTCGTGGACGTATGCGCCGCTCACAGCGTCGAAATAATAATAGATCGGCCCGAGGCCCTTATAGTTGAGCACGCCATTGTCGGTGAGGGTAACGCCGTAAATGTTCCAGCCCGGATTGTAGAGCATGGTCGCGGGTTGCCAGTTGACGCCGGGAGCGGCGCGTTCGGCTTCGGCAAGGCTGAGCGCGTCAGCGTAGGAGAGGGTCGGCGCGGCGCCATCGGGGAAGGGAAGGGGCCGGTCGAACAGGGACTTTTCAAGCGGTTCGACAGCGCTTGCGAGCGGCGCCCAGAATTCGAAGAAGAAGTTGAGCGCCACGGATGTAAACGCGACGATCACAACAAGGATGAACAGCCAGAGGCCGCTTGCCCTGTGCATATCGAGCATCTGACGCGCGACGCTGCGCTTTGGGCTGTAGGTCCAGGCCGACCACCATTTTTTGAGGAAAGGTCCGCGCTTGGGGAAGGTCAGATAGAAGCCGATCAGCGCGCTGAGCAGCCAGCCAATGGCGACAATGCCGAGGAAGATGCGCCCGACATCGCCGAGCAGCAGCTTCTCGTGAAAGATCAGGATAAGCGGCACGATCTGGCGGCCCGACAGGCCGGGGCCTGTGCTGCGTGTGCCGACGGCCTCGCCCGTAGCCGGGTTCAGAAAAACTTCGTCGAAACCGGGGGCCTCTGCGCCGGGTTTGGCGGCGACCTTGACCGGGATGTTCTCATCCTCGCCTGGATTGAGCGGGAACTCGACGACCTGAAGCTGCGGATTGTCGGCCTCATAGAGGGATACCGCCTCGACCACATTGATCCGCTCGGAGACCTGCCCTTCATAGCGAATAAGGTCGCCATTCACCCAATTATCGAGGGCGACGCGGAAGGTCAGGACCGAGCCGGTCACCGCTGCCAGAAACAGGAAGAGGGCCGTCAGGATGCCGAACCAGCGGTGCAGGAACAGCCAGACACTGGTCTTCGGAAGCTGGGCAGCTTTTTGAGCCATGGTGGAAATACACCCCTCCTGAGATTGAGCCGACATTAGAAGAGGCGCCGCGCAAGAGCCAACGCATGCCGGGTCGAAAAATGTCTCGAATGGGTCGCACTATTGCAAGTGAGAATTATTTGCAATAAGGCCGAAATGGCCAATTAGGAGAACTAACAGACCCGAAGCCGAAATACTTCGGCGGTGCTCTCCTGTTAATGTGGAAACGTTGCCGCACATGCGGCCTCGTATGAACCGAGAGGGGTACATCCATGAGACTGACCGCATCAAAACCTGCCCAACGCGCCAGCTGGAAAGCCGCGCTTCTGGCGACCAGTATTGGTCTGGCGTCTGCCGCCGCACCGGCGCTCGCGCAGGAGGCTGAGGACGCCGACAGCGTGCAGGATACGATCTATGTGATCGCGCCCGACTATGTCCCCGATGGCGGCGAGACGGCGAACAAGACCAACATCCCCCTGATCCAGACGCCGCAGTCTGTCTCGGTGATCACGCGCGACCAGATCGACCTTCTCAACTTCATCGATGCCCAGCAGGCAGTGCGCTACACGTCAGGCGTCTTCGGCGAGAATTACGGGCCGGATCTGCGCTTCGATTTCATCAAGGTGCGCGGCTTCACGCCGAAGGAATATATTGACGGGCTCGCCTCGCCGGTCACGACATCAATCGCGAGTGTCGGCCTTGATCTCTATGCGATGGAGAGCTTCGACGTGCTGAAAGGCCCGGCTTCGGCGCTGTATGGCAACTCGCCTCCAGGCGGTCTCTACAATCTGCGCCTGCGCCGCCCGCAGGATGAGGTCTCCGGCGAGATCTCGGCCAAATACGGCACCGATAATTACAAGCAGCTGGCCGGGACATTGACCGGGCCGCTCGGTGACAAGCTGAGCTTCAGCCTGACAGGCCTCTACCGTGACCGCGA
>NZ_JBARZC010000116.1:0-1825 GCF_049649345.1 Henriciella sp.
GGTCTGCGCATTGAGACCCGGCAAGCCGAGCACATCACCTGTCGTCGCCAGAAGCACATCGAACACGGTCGAGGCGTTGGCATCGAGATAGTAGAAACCGACAAGGCCGTTGAGACGGTCGCCGGAATACAGCAGCTGCAGCTCTTCTGAGAACTGGTCATTCTCATAGATTGCCGGCACGTCGAGGTCAGCTTCCGGCAGGGAGTCGAAATCGATCGGGCTGGTGCTTTCATCCTCGCGATAGGCGAGAATATTCTTGAGCGTCCAGTTCTCATTGAGCTCTGCCTCGGCAACGAGCGAACCGCCATAGGCCTCGACCTTTTGCGGGATCACATTGAGGCCAGCGCGCGTGTCAAACACATCGCCGAGCACCGGATAGTCGAAAGGCGGAAGCTGGTCCGGGATCAGCCTGTGGCCCTGGCGGGCATTCGATTTGTCGAGCGAATAGTCTGCCGCTGCGCGAAGCTGGAACGTGTCCGTCACATCGAACTCTGCAGAAACGCGCGCGCCGAACAGCTTCTTGTTGTAGTTCTCTTCTCCGGTGATGATGTTCTCACCAAAGCCGTCGCGATTGAAACTTGCGACAGACGCGCCGACGCGGAACGTGTCGGTCACGGGCAGCGACGTGGTGACCACACCATCGAGCTGGTTATACGTGCCGGCCTTGAGATTGACCTCATAGGTCGGGTCATCGGAGAGCGGCTTGGTGACGTATTTGATCGCGCCGCCAATCGTGTTGCGGCCGTAAAGCGTGCCCTGCGGGCCGCGAAGCACCTCGACGCGCTCGACATCATAGACATCCAGCACAGCGCCCTGCGGACGGTTGAGATAGACATCGTCGACATAGAGGCCGACGCCGGACTCAAAGCCTGCGACCGGGTCCTGCTGGCCGACACCGCGAATGAAGGCGGTGAGCGTCGTATTCGTGCCGCGTGAGACTTCAAGCGTCACATTTGGCGAAATCTTGGAAATTTCGGTGATGTCAGCCACGCCAAGATCGGCAAGCAGCTCGCCATCGAAGGCCGAGACAGAGACAGGCACGTCGACCAGGTTCTGTTCGCGCCGCTGCGCGGTCACGGTAACGGTCGTGAAGCGGCGCGCTTCTTCGTCCTGCTCGGTCGCCTCCTGGGCGTGAGCGGCGAGACCTGAGGTCAGGGCAATGGCTGAAACGAGTCCGAGACGGACCGGGGTCCGGGTAAAGTAAGTCATGAATTCCTCCCAATCGAGCGTCTAATGCGCATCGACCACCCGGATCGGGGAATTTGGCTTTATTGAATATGACACTCTCGTTCAGCGGGAGTGAACACTTTCGCTCAGGCGAGCTCCCGGCTGACCTGGCAATCCTGCGCGAAGGCAGCCGGCGTGACGCCCTTCCAGCGCTTGAACGCGCGGTTGAAGGCCCGGATGTCGGAATAGTCCAGCAGCTCGGTCGTCTGGGCCACCGAACAGCCGCGTTTCAGCATGCCTTCGGCCTGGCGCAGCCGCGTATCGAGTAGAAGGTCACGGAAGTTCACCCCCTCTTCGCCGAGCCGGCGACGCAACGTCGCCACGCTGATCCCCAGCCGCCTTGCCACGTCGCTCTGGCGCGAAAGGCCGCCATCAATCAGGTCGAGCGTGCGCGCAGTCGTGCTGTAGCCCTCGCCTTCGCCGCGATGCTCGTCCAGATAGTTGATGACGCGCGAGAACAGCCCGTCCGAGGACAGGTCCACCTGGTCCTGGATCGACAGCGGCTGACAGGCGAGGTCATAGTCGTAGACAAGCTCATAGGCCGCCCCGCCATATTCGATCGGCACGGTCCAGAACCGGTTCTGGCGCTGGCATATCT
>NZ_JBARZC010000117.1:0-2175 GCF_049649345.1 Henriciella sp.
TCACATGCGTAACTGGAAACGCCCACCAGATGCCAGTCATGCCAAGTCCCGTATGCATGGAGAGGACATAGGCGAGCGGAAACTGGATCACCCATTGCGAGACGAGCGTCAGCATCATGGCGATCAACATGTTGCCGGATGCCCGCAATACGCCGGTCAGCGCGAACTGCGCGCCGAGGAAGCCCCAGGCCAGCGCCATCGTGCGCAGGAAGACCGCACCCTCCCTGATCACGTCCGGTTCGCCGGGCACGAAGAAGGCGATGAAGGCTGGCGCAAAGGCAAAGACGATGACGCCGGCCAGTGACAATGCCCCGAAGGCAATCAGGGCGCCGAGCCGGCCAATCTGTTCTGCACGGTCCTTGTTGCCGGCGCCGATATTCTGTCCGGCCAGCGTCGAGATCGCCATGGAGAGGCCAAGGGCGGGGATCATGACCATCTGCAGGATCGTGGTGCCGACGCCATAGGATGCGATGGCGAGTGTACCGAAACTCGCGATCAGGAACGTCATGATGATGATGCCGAAGGCGCGCGCCGACATCTCGATGGAGGCGGGCAGGCCGAGGAAGAAGGCTTTTCGGATAAAGCTGAAATCGGGTCGGAAATCACGCCACCTGATCTTCATGCCGAACCGGCCGCCAAACATCACCCCGAGACCGATGGCGCAGGCAAGCCCCTGGGTCGAGAAGGTTGCCATGGCGGCGCCCATCACGCCAAAGGGCGGCACAGGGCCCCAACCAAAGATGAAGAGCGGGTCGAGCACCGCATTCAGCGCAACCGTACCGCCGACGATATAGATCGGCAGGTTTACCTCCCCGACACCGCGCATCAGCGACTGGAACATGATGAAGGTGAAACTGAAGACGAGGCCCAGGAAGGCGACATTCATGAAGCCTTTCGCCCCTTCGAAGACCTCCTGCGTCACGCCCATCATGTTGAGCAGTGTCGTCGTCATGGCAAACCCGGCCGCGCCAAGCAGGATGGATGATACGACGATTGCGAGAATGGTCTGCGCGGCAACATGGTCGACCATCTTCTGGTCGTCCGCGCCGTAATATTGCGCCACGAGAATGGAGCCTGCGATCCCAAGGCCCGAGCCAAGTGCGATGGTCAGGAAAATGACCGGGAAGGACACTGACACTGCCGCGACGGCGGCATCCCCCAGCCGTCCGACCCAGAAGGCGTCGATCAGCTGATAAGCCGACTGCAGCACGTTGGCGATGATGATCGGAACGGCCAGCGTCAGCAATGATTTCAGGATCGGCCCTTCAAGGAGGGCCTGCGCGCGCGGATCGGTTCTCATATGAACACTCTAGGAGCGAATGGACTGCGCGTCGGTCTTCTCTTCGGGTCTGGCCGTTTCCGTCGTCATCGCAACGAAGACATCTTCGAGGTTTGGCTGGTCTGTCGAGAGGTCGGCAACGCCGATTCCGGCTTCGCGGACCTGTTCGAGCAGGCGGCCGATGCCGGTCTCATTATTGCGGTAGCTGATCTCTATATCGCCAGATGGCAGGAGCCTGGCATCAAGTTCAGACAGGGCCGGGGGCAGCGTGCTCAGCGGCTCGCGCGGGGTGACTTTCAGGATGCGCTGGTCGAGGCGGCGCAGCAGCGATGATGTTGGTTCACAGGCAATGATTTCGCCATGATTGACGATGGCGATCTCGTCGCAGAGCTCTTCGGCCTCTTCCAGATAATGGGTCGTCAGGATGATCGTCGTGCCCTCATCGTGCAGGCGGCGGACGTAATTCCAGAGAGAGCGGCGCAGCTCGACATCGACACCGGCGGTCGGCTCATCAAGGATCAGGACAGGCGGGTTGTGCACCAGCGCCTTGGCGACCATGAGACGCCGCTTCATGCCGCCAGAGAGCTGACGGACATAGGCATCGCGCTTGTCGAGCAGGCCAACCGCTTCGAGAATTTCATCGGTCCGCCGATCGGATTTCGGCACGCCATAGAAGCCGGCCTGCAGCTCCAGCGCCTCTTCCGGTGTGAAGAAGGGGTCCATGGTGATTTCCTGGTTCACAACACCGATCGCCGCCCGGCTCGCACGCGGATGCTGGTCGATGTCCATGCCCCATATGCTGGCCTTGCCGGACGTCTTGGTGACGAGGCCTGCCAGGATGTTGATAAAGGTCGACTTGCCGGCGCCATTCGGGCCGAGAAGGCCGAAGATATGGC
>NZ_JBARZC010000118.1:0-2346 GCF_049649345.1 Henriciella sp.
GAGTTCGACAATCTGATCGGCCAGGCGGCTGTGACGGTGAACAGCGCGGCCAACCGCAAGGAAAGCCGCGGCGCCCATGCCCGCGAGGACTTCTCCGAGCGCGATGACGCCAACTGGATGAAGCACACGCTCGCCTGGATCGACGAGGCCGGAAAGGTCACCATCGATTACCGCCCGGTCCACGAGTACACGATGTCCAACGACATTGAGTACATCGAGCCGAAAGCGCGGGTTTATTAAAGGAGCGGGACACATGTGCGGCCGGTCCGGTCCTCCAGCTAAGGTGCGAGCGACGATGAAGGCCGGGTTTGCCGCCGCCGCTCTGCTTATGGCGGGCTGCGCGACGCAGGCCACGCACACCGAGCCTGCAAGCTACACGTTCGAGAACGGGCGCTGGTTTGACGGGCAGGGCTTTGTCGAGCGGGCAGTTTCTGTCGTCGGTGGGCGGCTTGTCATTGACGGCGACCCCCGTGAAGCCCTCAACACAATCGATCTGGCCGGGGACTATGTCGTGCCGCCCTTCTGCGAGGCGCACAATCACAATCTGGGAGACTCCGCCGAGCTGGACGACGTGCAGCAAACCGTGGCGGCCTACCTGCAATACGGCGTCTTCTACGCCATGATGCATGGATCCTTCGCCACCTACCGGCAACAGATCGCTGACCTGATAAACACGCCGGAATCGGTGGATGTCGCCTTTGCAAACAATGGCCTCACCGGATCTGGCGGCCATCCGCGGCGCCTCCGGGAATTCCTGATGGACTCGTACGGGTCCTATCCGGAGTTTACGAAGGACACCCTGCCGGATGCCGGATATTTCGAAGCAGATACGCCAGACGAACTGCGCGAGAAGTGGACCCTTATTCTTGCCGAGAAGCCTGATTTCATAAAGGTCATGCTTCTCTTTTCGGAAGAGTATGAAAGCCGGAAGGGTAACCCGGAGTATTACGGAGAGCGCGGCCTGAACCCGGACCTGCTGCCTGGCCTTGTCCAGATGGCGCAAGAGGCGGGACTGCGTGTGTCTGTTCATGTCGAAACTGATGCTGACATGCAGACCGCACTCCGATCGGGCGCCGACATGATTGCCCATATGCCCTCGCACGACGCGCCGATACGTCTTTCAGACGAGACCGTCGCGCTGGCTGCCGACACGCAGGCGGGGATCATCACGACCCTGTCGCTTGCTGATCGCCTGAAGAAACGCGATCCCGATCTTTACGAGCCCACACTCGAGGCCCAGCGCGATAATCTTTCGAGACTGTCCCGGGCCGGCGCGAATCTGGTTCTCGGCAGCGACAATGTGCGGGACGTCTCGGTCGGCGAAGCGCGCCACATCGTCAGCCTGGATGTTCTCGACAATGCCGCGCTGCTGCGCATGTGGACAGAGAACTGTGCCTCAACCGTTTTCCCGGATCGAAAAATCGGCAGACTGGAAGATGGATACGAGGCAAGTTTCATCGTCCTTGAGGGCAACCCGCTGACAGACTTCGATCAGATCGACACTATAACCCTGCGCTTGAAGGACGGGGAAATTCTCGACGAGACGTCGTCTTATGACATTCAAAGAGAGACCGCTGAGGACTAGACTATGGTACAGCTGACACTTCCCAAAGGATCCGCCCCCAAGAAGGGCAAGGACTGGCCGAAGCCTGAGGGCGCGAAGAAAACAAAGGCGTTCAAGATCTACCGCTACTCGCCTGAAGAGGGCGGCAATCCGCGCTGGGACACCTACCACGTCGACATGGACAGGTGCGGGCCGATGGTTCTGGATGTCCTCATCTACATCAAGAACAATATCGATCCGACACTGGCCTTCCGCCGGTCCTGCCGCGAGGGGGTGTGCGGCTCATGCTCGATGAACATTGGCGGCCACAACACCATCGCCTGCACCAAGGGCTGGGACGAGATTGCCGGCCGGTCGATCACCATCGCGCCGCTGCCGCACCTGCCTGTGGTCAAGGACCTCGTTCCGGACCTGACCAATTTCTACGCTCAGCATTCCTATGTGCAGCCCTTCCTCAAGACCGACACGCCGGAACCTGAGAAGGAGTGGAAGCAATCAGAAGAGCAGCGCAGTGAGCTGAACGGGCTCTATGAGTGCATCCTCTGCGCCTGCTGTACGACCTCGTGCCCGTCCTATTGGTGGAATGGCGACAAGTATCTAGGCCCGGCGGCCCTCTTGCAGGCCTATCGCTGGCTGATCGACAGCCGCGACGAGGCCACCGGTGAACGCCTCGACGACCTTGAAGACCCGTTCAAGCTCTATCGCTGCCACACCATCCTGAACTGCGCCCAGGTCTGCCCGAAAGGCCTTAACCCGGCCAAGGCGATCGCCAAGATCAAGCA
>NZ_JBARZC010000119.1:0-2453 GCF_049649345.1 Henriciella sp.
GTTGCCGTCGCCGTCATCACCGAACATGATGTCGTTGCCCTTGCCGCCATACAGGACGTCTGCGTCCTGGCCACCCAGCAACAGGTCATTGCCCAGCTCGCCGTCGATGTAGTCGCAGCCGGCTTCACCATCGATGCAGTCATCGTCGAAGACTTCGACAGTCTGATCGTCGTTGTCGCCACCGAACAACCAGTCGTTGCCGGAACCGCCTTCGATGATGTCGTTGCCTTCTTTGCCTTCGATGTAGTCCTGGCCCCGTTCGCCGTCGAGGATGTTCCAGTGCTCATCACCGTAGACTGCATCATTCCCTGCACCAGCTTCGGCGTTATGCGCCGCGCCGTCTACTTCCAGGTCGATTTCGTCTTCGTTGCTGTCGCCATATTCATAAGTGCCGTCGTTATAGTTGACGTCATGTTTGTCGTCGCTGAATTCGATTTTGCAATCGGGATCACATACTTCCCAATCCGGTTCCAGATCTGGATGTGCCATTTTAAAAATCTCCATTTTTGATGCGGTATCGGATCAAATATGACAGCGCCCGCGCTGCCCCATTGAACTTCCCCCGGAAATGCCGCGCTTAGCCCGGCGTCCAATAAAGGCGGAATGTTTGCCTTCGCGTTCAGTCAAACAGGTTAATAATGTGTTAACTGCCCCCTTTTGGGGATAACTTTACTTAATTTCAGCCATAATTTCTGAAACTTGTGCTTCCAGATTGGAAACACCCTCGACCAGAGGCGCGTGGAAAACCGCGCCTGCCGTCACGGCCACGGCCAACGCCAAGCCGGTCAAAAGAAGTCGCGCCAAACCCTTTTTGCCAGGGGATTGCTGGGCCACCACATCGGCCATGGCCGCGCGCAGAACCGGTTCCAGCTCGATGCGCAAGGCGCCTTCCATCCGGTTGACCGCCTCTTCGAGACCGTCGATCCGTGCGCTCAGTCCTTCGCGGTCCTTTTCGGCCTTGGCCACATACATCTGGCCAACACCCTGATTGAGCGTCTCGAACAGCTTGACCACACGGGCATGCATGCTGACCAGATCACTGCGACGCGCCAGCGCGCCCTCCCCTGCCCCCAACACGCGCTGCAACATATGTGCATCTGCCTCGCCCAGCACAGCGCGGCGCGGCGGATTGGCGATTGGCTTCGCAGCGTCCTGAACGGGCGCCGCTCCGACAGTCTGATGGTCGGCAGACGCAGGCCTTTCAGCACGCGTCTTGTGGGACATATCGGCTGCCATATCGGAAGGTCTAGTCTGGACGGGGCCAATCAGGGGCTCAAGCGGTGCAGGCCCGTTCTGCGCGGCGTCATATCCTGTTCTGCGTGTAATCTGGTTCATGATGCGCGCCCCACAGAAGCCTGCCAGGTCAACATATGCGCCATCTCCGCACGGCAGCCCATGTTCAGCTTGGCCAGCACGCGTTTGGAATATGTGTTGAACGTCTGCTCTTTCAGACCGGCAATCTGTACTGCCGCGCGATTGGACAGGCCTGTCTGCATCAGCGCCGCCACCCGCGCCTCGGACGGGGTCAGCCCCATCTTGAGCGCCAGCCTTTCCATGTGTTCGCGGTTCGGTTGCTGTGGGATGATCATCACCACCAGCGGCATCGCTTCGGCGGATGTCTGGTAGCGCGTTATGGATACAGGGATCCGCCCCGGCCCACATGCCGCCGCGGCGTCCAGGAACAAAATGAAATCGGTATCGCTGTCCGTACCTTCGACCAGACATGCACGCACCGCTTTTTGCAGCACGCTCGTTTGTTGCTGTGTGTTGCACACGAGGCCGGTCGGCGTTTCCTTGATCAGATTGCCGCTTTCGAGCATGTCACGGCCCGCGGTGTTGACATGCAGGGCCTGGCCCGCAGCGTTCAACACGAAAACCGCCGATGACGACTTCTTGGACACCGTCCAGACCATCGCATTCATCGCAGCCTTGGCTTCGGGGCTGGCCGCTTCCTTGAGGCAATCCTCGCGCAGCACGGGCCAAAGCGCGCGCCAGATGCCATCCATCATGTCAGCGGTGTAGCCATCGCGCAGCCGCAGATAGATGTGGTCCTCGGACCCGTTTTCGAACTGGCACGAATAGGCCAGCCACCCGCCCTTGCGCCCGTCCTCATTCAGAGGTGGCAAAGTGGTGACAGCCGGATCCAAAAGCTTGAGCCCCGTAATTGAGCCTGGCGCAATTTCGATCCGCGCTGCCGTAGTTGTCTTCGTAAAAGCGGCTATCTGGGACAAGGAGCCTGAAGTTTTCAGGCCCACATTGCCGCCGTTTGCATCGATGCGCACGTAGGCGCCTGTCGTAAATGTCGCCAGGTTTCTTCTTAATACAGGCGACTGGCTAAAATCGGACGCAGCAACCGCTGTCCACTTCAAAATACTCATAAATTTTCCCCCGGTATAATGGGGAAAACATACCATCCCAAATCCAGCCAGTGTGGAACGCATCGGATTTAATAC
>NZ_JBARZC010000120.1:0-7089 GCF_049649345.1 Henriciella sp.
CCCTCGGGGAGGGGCGCTTTCTTCCTGTCGAAACGCCTGCATGAAGACAGGCAGACAGGGAGTTCGTGATGACGCATGATCTGGTAATCAGGAACGGTTTTGTCGTTGACGGCTCCGGCGTGCCCGGCCGCGCCGCCGACATCGCCATTGATGGTGGCCGCATCACCGCCGTCGGCAAGATTTCCGGCAAAGGTGTCTCCGAGATCGACGCGAAGGGCGAGCTGGTGACGCCGGGCTTCGTTGATGTTCACACCCATTATGATGGCCAGGTCACATGGGGCGACACGCTGACCCCGTCATCGATTCATGGCGTCACGACCGCTGTCATGGGCAATTGCGGCGTCGGATTTGCGCCCTGCAAGCCGCAGGATCATGACCGCCTGATCCGGTTAATGGAGGGCGTGGAGGATATCCCCTTCCCTGTGCTGACCGCCGGGCTGCCCTGGGACTGGGAAAGCTTTCCTGAATATCTCGACAGTCTGTCGGACAAGGCGTTCGACATCGATTTCGCCGCCCAGCTGCCGCATGCGGCGCTGCGCGTCTATGTGATGGGCGAACGCGGTGCCAATCGCGAGGATGCAACGCCGGAAGACATCGCGAAGATGGCGCAGCTTGCAAGAGAGGCGGTCGAGGCCGGCGCGCTTGGCTTTTCCACGTCCCGCACGCTCAATCACCGCACGTCAGATGGCCAGCCAACGCCCACGCTGACCGCCTCTGAAGAGGAGCTCACCGGCATTGCCATGGCCCTGAAAGAGGTCGGCAAAGGCGTCCTGCAATTCGTCTCGGACTTCAACGACCCGCAGAAGGAAGCAGCCATGCTGCGCCAGATCGTCGAGCGTTCGGGGCGCCCGCTATCAGTCTCGCTCGCGCAATCCGATCTGGCGCCAGAGGGATGGAAGCGCCTCCTTGGCGCAATCGAACAGGCGGTTGACGGCGGCCTGCCGATGCGCGCGCAAGTCTGCGGCCGACCCGTTGGCGTGCTGCTCGGGCTTGAGCTCACCATGAACCCGTTCAGCGCTCATCCGGTCTATCAGGAGGTCCGGGACAAGCCGCTCGCCGAACAGGTCTCGGCGCTACGCGATCCAGACTTCCGCGCCCGCCTGCTCGCCAGCGAGCCCGACCCCAACAATCCGTTCGTCAAAAGCCTGCTGCGCCAGTTCGGGAAGTTGTTCACGCTGGATGCCGTGCCCGATTACGAGCCGGAGGCGGATCGCACGGTCGAAGCCATTGCGAGGGCGCGCGGGGTTACGCCGGAGGAGGCCGCCCTCGACCTGATGCTCGAGGATGACGGCCACAGCTTGCTCTACCTGCCCTTCCTCAATTATGCGCAGGGCTCGCTCGACCCGAGCCATGCCATGTTGTCCAGCAAGGCGACGATACCGGGTCTTTCGGATGGCGGGGCACATGTCGGCATGATCTGCGACGGCTCCTTCCCGACGACCATGCTCACCCACTGGACGAGGGATCGCACGCGCGGGCCAAAATTCCCGCTGGAATGGATCGTCAAACGCCAGACGGCAGACACGGCGCATTGGATGGGGCTCAATGATCGCGGATTGCTGCAGCCTGGTTTCAGGGCCGATCTCAACATCATTGATTATAACAATCTCACCCTGCACCGGCCGGAAATCCAGCGCGACCTGCCGGCAGGTGGACGGCGCCTCATGCAACGTGCGACGGGCTACACGGCTACCATTGTTGCCGGCGAAATCATCTATCGGGATGGCGCACCCACCGGGGCCAAACCGGGCCGGATTGTGCGCGGCGCGCAACACGCCCCGTCTATTTCGCGAATAGCGGCCGAATAGGTAAAATTTCACCGACCCGGCTAAACATTCAGAAAGCCGCTCTTACAAAACTTGCCTCGTCAGGTCGATGAGGAGGGGGAGATGTGATGAGCGAGGAAACGCTTCGGGCTATGCTGGTCGTCGGCATGAGCTTTGCCGGGATGGTTTCGCTGCGCGCCCTTTATGTCGTCATCTTCTACCAGTCCTGGTCGCTCGACGAGCTGCTGGGCTTCAGCGATGATGGCTGGGAAACGACGCACATGAAACAGAACCGCAGGGATTTCTGGCGCTAGGCTTGATCCGCCTTTATGATCTCATAGCCGATCGGCTTGTAATTGAAATTGTTGGACTGCCCGGCAGAACACGCGGTTAGCCCGACCACCAGGTCCATCTGCGCCTCCAGTACGAGCGCGTCGCCCGGCCGGCTCTTCGGCGGCAGCACCTTGATCTCGCCGGTTCTGCCATTCACATCGACGTGCATGAAGACATTGAAGGCAATCGGAATGCGGTCGCGGCTGATCCCGTGCGAGGCAAGGACGCGTGCCAGATTACCCTCGCAGCCCGGCGCCGGATCAGTGTCGCCATAGATGATGCGGAACGTGTCTTCCGAGCAGGGCGTGAGCGTGAAATCGTGCCGGCCGACATCATCCTCAACGATGCTGAACATCGGATTTGACCGATTTGAGTACAGCGTGTCGCCTTCGGTCAGGAACATCCGGCTGGCATAGTCAATGCTGCGCCCCGATGAGAGATACTCTTCCAGATCGGCTTCATTGAAGGCGACGAGATCGGCGACCTGCTCGCCCTCGGGATCTATGACTTTGAGCTTTTCGCCCGCCTTGACGGTAAAGGCCTGCGCGCTGCGCGGGTCGATAATTTTCATGGAAGAGGGTCTCTCGGAACAAACGGACATTCCCAGGTGTCGTCGAGCTTGCGGCCACTATACTGGAAGGCCTCGGAGGCCTCTCCGAAATTGGCGAGCATTGGATTGATATCGCCCTCGAGCGCAGCGTCTTTTGCGCGGATCGTACTCTGCAACTCGGCATATCGCCCGTCCTTGCGCAGCGCTTCAAACTGGTCGTGCGAATTGAAGACCAGAGCCGGCATCGGAAATCTGCGCGAGGCCCGGCTGGCATTGGGGTGAAGCCCAACGATGAAATATCCTGTGCCGCAAAGACTGAAGCTGAAATGCGCCGAGGACGGATCCCGGTCGACGGTCTTTGACCATTCAGACCCATAAGCGGCATCAATATTGTGCAGGGATTGAAGTTTATCCCACAGGCATTCTGCGAACTCGCCCTCTTCCAGATCGCGCGGTGTATCGAACAAGGCGACGAAGGACTGGACCGCTGCTTCGGTGGGATCCAGCTGATCGGAAAAGCGGCGTATCGCTTCGAATAGCGGCAGGTCATAAGTCGTGCGATCGAAGCTGTCTCCGACAAAATACTCGATCCGGCCCAGCCCCATAGCGCTTTTCGCGCCGACACAAGGAAAACCACCGTCGGAAACAGCGCTTTCAAAGTCTTCTATCAGTGTGGCGTGCCGCATTCGGATCTTCCTGTTGAATGTCAGCTTATCCAACTCTCAGGGCCACAATCGGGTTGCATCCATACGTTCAGACTTTGCGCCTGGTTAAGACAATGGCGGAAACCGTCGTCTCAGCTGGCTTTAACGGCCTGCTCCTCGATTCCGTCGAAGGAATCAGCGCGGGCGAGATCGGGGAAAAGACGCGTCCACAGGACCGCCGTCGCGATCGCCGCACAGCCGCCGAAGACGACAGCGCCGACTGGCCCGAGGAAGCGCGCGGCGACCCCGCTCTCAAACTCGCCGAGTTCATTCGAGGCCGAGATGAAGATGAAGGAGACTGACGAGACCCGTCCCTTCATCTCGTCAGGCGTCGCAAGCTGGATGAGCGAGGCGCGGACATAGACGGAAATCTCGTCGGCCGCGCCTGTGACCGCGAGCGCTGCAAAGGACAGCCAGAACATGTCCGACAGGCCGAAGACCAGAGTTGCAGCGCCATAAATGCCGACGGCCCACATCATCCACGGGCCGACATGCCGCGCCAGGGGGCGGGTCGCCAGGATGAATGCGACCATGACCGCGCCCACCGCCACGCTGGCCTGCAACAGGCCAAGGCCGACAGAGCCGACGAAGAGAATATCCCGCGCAAAGACAGGCAAGAGCGCCTTGGCGCCGGCAAAAAAGACCACCACCAGATCCAGCGAAATCGCGCCAAGCACGATCTTGTTGCGCCGGATATAGCCGAGCCCCTCAAACACCATCGACCAGCCGCGAACGTTCAGTACCTTCTCGTGCGGCGGGGTCTTCGCGGTAAACAAGGCGCCGAAAGAGAAGCAGGCGAGCACGATCGCTGTGACATACACGGCCTGCGCATTTCCGGCCGCATAGATGAGGCCGCCCAGCGCCGGGCCGGCAATCGTCGCGGTCTGAAAGCCGAGCGAATTCCAGGCAATCGCCGTCGGCAATTCCTTGCGCGGCACCAGCCTGGGGAAGAGCGAATTGGCGGCGGCCGGCACGAAGGCGTTCACGCAGCCGAGCGTCACAGCAACGCCGAAAATGATCGGCAGGGCATAACTCGCCGGCAGGAAGACCGAGGCCAGCAGCCCAAAGGAAACAAGGACCCGGACCGCGATGGCGATGAGCAGAATCATCTTGCGGTTCAGCCGGTCGGCCGCCTGCCCGCCAAGCAGGGAAAGCAGCAGCACAGGGAGAAATTGTGCGAGCCCCACGAGCCCCAGCAGAAAGGCTGATTCCTCAATGCTCCAGCCAAGCCCGCCCATCGCGGCGGGGTCGCGCGCGACATTATAGACCTGCCAGCCAATCGCCACCGCCTCCATCTGGCGCGCAGCCGCGATGGACACCCGCATCAGCCAGAAGTGCAGATACGGCCGATGTCTGAAGACCTGAAGGGAAGGAGCATTCGCCATGGAGCGCCCCTCCTAACGCGCTAGCCAATTCGCGCAATGACTAATCTTGTAAAGGTCACTTGACATGACAAGGTTGCTTGTCTAAATGTCAAGGAAACACGACAATCCGTCCTCGGAATGACAGACGGCAAACAAGGTCTCAAGCGCGTTTCAGACCACCTGGAGAAATTCAAAATGGCTCAGTATGGATTCAACGCCGCACGAAAGCGCTATCACCGCGTCTTCTGGCCGGCCATGGCTATCTATGTGGTGATCGTCCTTGGCGGCGCCTGGATTGTCGACAAGGAGACATCGCCCGCCTGGCTCGCAGCGACTGTCGCAGTAATGACGGCGCTGCCCGTCTGTCTTACCCTTTGGGCCATGGTGCGCTGGATGAGCGAAACCGATGAATATACGCGTATCAAACACCTGAAAGGCTTTGCGCGCGGGGCGGCGATAACGATCGGCGCGATCTTCGTCGTCGGCTTCCTGCAACTGTTCGAAGTGATCGGCAATTTTGAAGTGTTCTGGTTCGGCCCCGGCTTCTTCTTTGCCTATGGCCTGTCGACCTGCTGGTCGAACTGGTTCGGCACGACGGTGTAGCCGCCCAAGATGGACAAACTGATGGAGAGTTTGATGCAAGGCAACGTCAGCGAAGAGAAACCTGACCTGCAATGGCTCCGCTTTGCCGGCTGGTGCATGATCGCCATCACGTTCGTCGCGACGGGGATTTTTGCAGACTGGCTGCTCAATCATGGGCCCGTCTGGGCAGGGTCGACCCTTGGCGCCCTGCCACTGGCCTTCCTGTTCGCGCTCGTCGCACGAGGGCGAAACGACGGAGAGTTCGAGACCTCGATCAAGGTTACAGCCAGCACCACGGCAGGCCTCTGGACAGTGTTCTTTCTTGTATTCATGCGCGTCGCATCGCCGGTCACGAACAATGACGGCCTGCCCCTGCTGACCGCGCCCGGTCTCTACATGGCCGAATGGCTGCTCACGGCGCAATATGCCCGATGGCGCTTCGCGCGCGGGCCGGGCGCGTGAAGAACATCATCCGCACCCTGCGCGCCGAGCATGGCTGGAGCCAGGCGGCGCTGGCCGAGAAGCTCGACGTCTCACGCCAGTCCGTGAACGCGATCGAGACCGGCAAGTACGACCCGTCTCTGCCGCTCGCCTTCGCGATTGCGCGGCTGTTCGGAAAGTCGATAGAGGACGTCTTTCAGGATCCGGCAGCGCCGCAGGCCAAGGCGGCTGAATAGGGTCAGGCCGAACAGCTGCCGCCGCCGAGGACGCAGAAACTGGCGCACCAGGCATGGTTCAGCTGGACGGGCTCTTTCGTTGCGTCTGAGAGGCTTTCGCCAACCTCGAAGCGCTGATCATAGGCCAGCAGCGTACACGCCGTGACAGAAGCCTGACCCGCGCCCTTGCGCTTTACGACCATGCGCTGGCTCGCGCACATCATGTCGCCCGGGTCGACATCGAGAATGCCCCAGCAGGCGGTGGTGATCTCTGGCGGGCTGTCGCCGTCGACCATTTCCGGAAACAGGACAAGCTGTCTGGTATCGGATGGGTCGATTGAGAGGCCAAGCCTGGAGATCAGGCCGCCATAGCCGGACCGCGCGTCTGCCTCGCTCTCCGCCAGTGCCTGACGCCCGGCAATCGCAACGGTAAATCCGTTCTCGGCCAACCAGGCCAGCCCCTCACACGCCGCCTTGAAACTGCCCGCCCCTCGCTCGGCGTCGTGAGCGGCCTCTGAGTGGTGATCCATCGAAACGCGGAGCGTCATCTGCGCCCCATAACGCTCTCTCAGCTCAAGCAGGCCGTTCTGGATACGCGGGCGCATCATGGGCCGCATCGCATTGGTCAGCAGTAGCAGCGTGTGCCCGCGCGAGAGAACAGCTTCCATAATCGCCAGGATATCCGGGCACATGAACGGCTCGCCGCCCGTGATCCCGATCTCCTTGGCACCTTCCCCAAGCGCATCAATCTCGTCGAGGAAGGGCGTCACATCGGCGAGGCTCAGATAGACAAGATCATCATTCGTCGGCGAGCTTTTGATATAGCAATTGACGCATTCGATATTGCACAGCGTGCCCGTATTCAGCCAAAGCGTTTTGAGACCGCGCCAGTCGACGCTGGCCCGTTTTTCACCTTTCGCCGTGACAAAGGGATCATGAAATTTCATATCTATCAGCGTGGTGCTCGTCATCTGCCCGACATTAGGTGGGCAAGGCCGCATGACAAGAAGGGGCATGCACGCGCTCTCATAGTTGTGAAGCGTTACCCGGCGACTACGGGCGGCGCTACTTCGCGGGCAACCAGCTGAGGTCCATCTGCTCATATCGATTCACATAGCCGGAATGAGCCGAAAG
>NZ_JBARZC010000121.1:0-1690 GCF_049649345.1 Henriciella sp.
CAGGAGTGCTCCTGCTCGGCCGCGAGACGAAGCCATCGCACAGCCTCGGCATCGTCCCGAGTGACGCCTTCAGCGTTTTGGTACATAACGCCGAGATTGTATTGGGCCTCGGCGTCACCCTGCTCTGCGGCTAAACCAAACCATCGCCTAGCACTACTTTGGCAGTTTGGGTTCGACGGCGGGTGCGAGGGGCTGCGCACAATGCGGACACCGCAGCGGTGGAGGCCGGGCGAAGCGGTCGAGGATGGCTTGCCTGACGGCAGGCATGCTCGGTTTCGGAGGTGGTCCCCCGCGCCTTTTTTTTCCGTCCCGCTGCTTTGAGGCGGCGGGATTGAAGGAAGGCGTATGCGATCATCGTCATCAGGGCGTGTCGATGGAGGCCTTTCCAAGATCGGCCTTCGAAGTGGTCGAGCCCGAGTTCTTCCTTCAGCTGCTGGTGCGCCTGCTCGCAGATCCACCTGGCCTTGATGGTGGCGGCAAGCACCTTGAGGCTGGTCCCGGGCGGCAGATTGGAGACGTAGTACTTCTGCTCGCCTGTGGATCGCCTCTCGCCGACAAGCCAGACCTCCTCGCCAGGCATCGCCTGGACGCGGTTTCCATGCATGCGATGACGATGGCCCTCGGCGATGCGGACACGGCAGGCTGCAAATTGGCAGGCCAGCCGACCTTTGGTTCCCCGCCGCCAGCTCACCTTTCGCCATGGCTTGCTCGCGAGCATCTGTTCTGCCGAGACCGGCGGCTGGTCGGTGATGGGGTATTTGCGCCGCCTGCCAGTTTTTGCGATCGGGAAGATCTCTGTGGCGTCGGCCCGATAGACGTTCTGACGGCGAGACAGGCCCACGGCCCACAACAGGCCGCGTTGGCTGAGCGCCTGGCGAAAAGACCCACTGGAGCCGTAACCGGAATCAGCCAGCACACAGCCGAAACGAGCGCCTGAGGCGATCACCCGGTCGATCTCCTCCATGGCGATCTCCGGCTTTGTCAGAGCTGCCTGTCGATCTTTGGGAACACCAGCCTTTGCCATGCGCGCGGGATCGACGATCCAGTCCTTCGGCAAGAACAGTCGCAAGCCAACCATCACCGGCACTTCGCGCGAGGCCAGCGTCACCGAGACCAACGACTGACAATTGGAGGTCTTGCCGAGCGAGGAGGCATACTGGGGCGCCACTCCGACGGAATGACTGCCCTTCTTCGGCAGCGCCGTGTCGTCGATGACAAGGAAGCCGTCCTTGTCGCCCACAAGACGATCAGCTTCCTTCAAGAGGGTCGCCTCCAGCGGGGCGCTGTCCCACATACCCGCACAGATGAAATGATGAAGCTGATCGTAGCTGGCCTCACCGGCGCGCGCCGCCATCGGCTGCACGCTCTTGCGGTCGCCCGGGCCGATCAGCCCCGCCACATACAGCGGACACATCCGCTTGCGCCGCCGGTCGCCCAATGCCTCCACAAACGGCGTCAGCCACGTCTCCAGCTCATCCCTCCACGACGACGACATCGGCTTCACTACGAACACTCCAGCCTTTACAGGCCAGAGAATCATCCGACACCTATAACTAAATCATTAATCTGCCAAAGTAGTGCTAGTCACCTGAATCTAAAGTTCGCCGCACAACGTGTCGTCGACGCGGTGGCAAAAGCGTTTGACGGCGGCGAGGATCTCGTCGGCCGATTTGGTCCAGCGGTACGGCTT
>NZ_JBARZC010000122.1:0-4417 GCF_049649345.1 Henriciella sp.
GCTCAAGCCTGCGCCGATCAAGGCGGCGATCTGGTAGCTACTCCGCCGCGATCTTTTCCGGCTCTGGCGGTGTCCAGCGCAGGATCGGCTTGCGGGCCGCCTGGGTTTCGTCGAGCCGGCGCATCGGGGCGAGATAGGGCGCAGACTGCAGTGACTCGTCGCCCGCAGCCGCCCGTTTTGCCACCGATTCCAGCGCGTCGCAGAACCGGTCGAGCTCTGCCTTGCTCTCGGTCTCCGTCGGCTCGATCAGCATCGCGCCATGGACGACCAGCGGGAAGTACATGGTCATCGGGTGATAGCCCTCATCGATCAGCGCCTTGGCAATATCGAGGGTCTCGATGCCCTCTGCGGCAAACGCGTCGGAGAACAACGCCTCGTGCATGCAATAGCCGTCAAAGGCCGGTGTCATGACCGACTTCAGACGCGCCTGGATATAGTTGGCGTTGAGCACAGCGTCTTCGGCGGCCTGTTTCAGCCCGTCTGCGCCATGGCTCAGCATATAGGTCAGCGCGCGCACGAACATGCCCATCTGGCCATGGAAGGCGGCGAGGCGCCCAAACGCATCCTCGCCCTTGCCGTCGACTTCCTCGATAAGGCGGAAGCCGTCCTCATCCTTCACAACGAAAGGCACCGGCGCATAGTCGGCGAGCGCTTCTGACAGAACCGTCGGGCCAGAGCCCGGGCCGCCGCCGCCATGCGGGGTCGAAAAGGTCTTGTGCAGATTGATGTGCATCGCATCGATGCCGAGATCGCCGGGCCGCACGCGGCCAACGATGGCGTTGAAGTTCGCGCCGTCGCAATAGAAGTAGCCGCCGGCCTCGTGGATCAGGTCCGCGATTTCGCGGATATCGGTTTCAAACAGGCCGCACGTATTCGGATTGGTCAGCATGATGCCGGCGATATCGGCGCTGTCTTCCAGCTTCGAACGCAGGTCCTCCATGTCAACGCGGCCGCGCTTGTTCGCCTTGATCTCATCGACCTTGAAGCCACACTGGACGGCCGTTGCCGGGTTCGTGCCATGCGCGGAGGCGGGCACGAGGACGCGGGTGCGGGTCTCGATCTCGCCGCGCGCCATCAGCGCCCCGCGGATCGCCATCATACCGCAGAACTCGCCATGCGCGCCGGCCTTGGGGCTCATCGCGACAGCAGGCATGCCTGTTAGCGTCTTGAGCCAGGTGGCAAGCTGGTCCATCAGCTCCAGAGCGCCCTGAACAGTTGCCTGCGGCTGCAGCGGGTGAATGTCGGCGAAGCCCGGCATGCGTGCGGTTTTCTCATTGAGCCGCGGATTATGCTTCATCGTGCACGAACCGAGCGGGAAAAGGCCAAGGTCGATGGCGTAATTCTTCTGGCTGAGGCGCACATAATGGCGAACGGCTTCCGGCTCAGACAGGCCCGGCAGATCGGTCGGCCGCTTGCGCGTGACACCGCCGAGGCGGGATGTCGTGCCTTTCGGCGCTGGCAGGTCGACGCCGGTCTTGTCGGCACGGCCTGTCTCGAAGATCAGATCCTCACGTTGCTGCAGGCCGTGCGAGCCTGAGACGGTGTGAATGTGCGATGTCGCTGTCGCTTCAGACGGGGAGGTCTGGCGGCCTTGGGTGTTCATGCTCATATGCGTGCCTCCACATGGTGCGG
This sequence comes from Henriciella sp., assembly GCF_049649345.1. Lineage (GTDB taxonomy): Bacteria > Pseudomonadota > Alphaproteobacteria > Caulobacterales > Hyphomonadaceae > Henriciella. Next base: position 1,633 of record NZ_JBARZC010000122.1, read on the forward strand.
GGAGTTGGTGCCGAATTTTTCGAGGATGCGCTTGTTCATCGCGCCGATATGGATCTGGCCGAGGGCGATGATTTCCTTGCGCAGATCCTCATAGAGTTTCTTGAAGGAGTCAGGGTCGCGCCAGAGCTCAGGGTCTTCGTAGATCGCCTTGAACTGGTCTTTGCGCCGTTTGGTTTTTGTCGGGTTGGCGCCGATCCGGTCGAAGACTTCTTCGAGATACTGCTCATACTCCCAGATCGCACGCTTGTGCTTCCAGGCGTCCTGATGCTGCGGAGCGGCGTCGACCATCAAAGCACCTCCCTCAGCGCATCCGCATAGGCGGCGATGTCTTCAGGCGTCGTGCATTCGGTCGCCGCGCAGACGAGGACATCGTCCATCTTCTTGTCGGGGAAGAGGCGCGAGACGCGCACCCCGCCAATCACGCCGACTTCGTCAAGCTCTGCGAGCACGGCCTCGGCGTTTACAGGCGTCCTGAAAGCGAACTCGTTGAAGAAGCGCGGGGTCAGGATTTCAACGCCCGGCACCGCTTCAAGCGCATCGGCGAGCGCGCAGGCCGCCTCATGGTTGAGCGTGGCAAGCTGGGTCAGCCCCTTGTCGCCGAGCAGCGTCATGTGGGCAGAGAAAGCGAGCGTGCAGAGGCCGGCATTGGTGCAGATGTTGGACGTCGCCTTGTCCCGGCGGATATGCTGCTCGCGCGTCGATAGCGTCAGCACGAAGCCGCGACTGCCTTCTGCATCCACCGTCTCGCCACAGAGCCGGCCCGGCATCTGGCGCACCAGTTTCTGCGTGCAGGCGAAAAGGCCGACATAGGGCCCGCCAAAGCTGAGCGGATTGCCGATGGACTGGCCTTCGCCAACCGCGATGTCAGCGCCCATTTCGCCGGGCGGCGTGACCAGGCCGAGCGAGATGGCTTCTGTAAAAACGGAGACGAGCAATGCGCCCTCGGCATGGGCCGCTTCGGAGACAGGCGTGAGGTCCGTCACCGTGCCGAACACATTCGGGCTCTGGCCGATGACGCAGGCCGTTTCCTTGGTCACGGCGTCCTTGAGCGCGAGTTCGTCATCCACGGCTGGCGGCAGTTGCACAATTTCAATGCCCTGCGCTTCGCAGACGGTGCGGGCCGCGGCGGCATAGTGGGGATGCAGGCCACCGGACAGAACGACGCGTTTGCGCCGGGTCGCGCGGCAGGCCATGAGGGCGGCTTCTGCGCAGGCCGTCGAGCCGTCATACATGGAAGCGTTGGCGACTTCCATCGCCGTCAGCGCGGCCACCTGGCTCTGGAATTCGAACAGGGTCTGCAGCGTCCCCTGCGCGATTTCAGGCTGGTACGGCGTGTAGGTCGTCAGGAATTCCGACCGCTGGATGATATGGTCCACCGTGGCCGGGACGTGGTGCTTGTAGGCGCCGCAGCCGACGAAGAACCGCCCCTCGGAGGCGGTCCGGTTCTTTCTGGCCAACGCCGCCATATGCCGCTCAACGGCCAGTTCACCCTGATGATCCGGCAGGCCTTCGACCTTGCCGCCAAGACGGGCGGCATTCGGTACGTCAGCATAGAAATCATCAACCGATTTCGCCCCGATCGTCTGGAGCATGGATGTGCGGTCTTCAGGCGTGAGCGGCAGATAGCGCATGTTTATTGGCCTTTGCAGAATTCGTAATAGGCATCCTTGTCCATCAGCCCCTGGGTCTCGGCGCCGTCAGAGAATTTGATGACGCAGAACCAGCCTTCGGATTCCGGATGCTCGTTGACCTTTTCCGGTGCGTCAGTGAGGTCGCCATTCGCGTCGATCACTTCGCCAGATAGCGGCGCATAGACGTCGGAGGCAGCTTTCACACTCTCTACGACAGCCATCTCGTCACCCTTCTTGAAGGTCTTGCCGACCTCGGGTGTCTCAACAAAGACGACATCGCCGAGCTGTTCGGCGGCGTAGCGGGTGATGCCTACCGTGGCGAGATCACCGTGAACGGTGACCCATTCATGGTCTTCGGTGTAGAATGTGACTTGCTGGGTGAAATGCTGGGTCATCGGGTTTAATCCTCAACGTTTGTAATTTGGTTCGACAAAGGGGAGCGCGGCGACCTCGCCTGCCCTCTCCTTGCCTCTGACTAACAACTGGACCGGGGTGCCGGGTTCCGTAAGATCGGCGCGGATATATCCCATCGCGACCGGACCTTCGACGGACGGGCCAAAGCCGCCGGAGGTGATCACGCCCACCTGCTCGCCATTCACATGGATTTCGGTGCCTTCGCGGGCGGGCGCGCGCTCAAGCGGGCGGATGCCGACGCGTTTTTCTGCCGGGCCATTGGCGATCTGGCCGAGGATTTTCTCGGCGCCGGGGAAGTCAGCGCGCTCGCGGCGTGACTTCTGGATCACCCATTGAAGGTCAGCCTCGACGGGCGTGCGGGACGGGTTCATGTCATGGCCGTAGAGGCAGAGCCCCGCCTCAAGACGCAGGCTGTCGCGGGCGCCGAGGCCGATGGGTTTGACGCGGTCATCGTCAAGCAGCGCTTTGACGATGCCGAGGCCGGTTTCATTGTTCGGCAGGAGAAGCTCGAACCCGTCCTCACCGGTATAACCGCAGCGCGAGACGATATAGCGCTCGCCATCCTTCTGAATGTGCTTGCAACGCATGAAGCTCAAATCCGAGGCTTCTGCGAAATGCGGCGCCAGCACCGCTTCTGCTTCTGGCCCCTGCAGGGCCACCAGAATGCGGTCATCGGCTGTCTGAAGCTGGCACGTGTCGCTGAGCTTGTCGCGCATCAGCGCCCAGTCCTGCTGCTTCAC
>NZ_JBARZC010000123.1:0-2190 GCF_049649345.1 Henriciella sp.
GTATGAAGACCGCACACTCTTTCCCACACCGATTCAGGAGCGTCAGCGAGAAGCGCCGCAGGATGTAAAGACGGGTCTTTCGGCCGCAGGCGTGCTCATGGTCGCCGCCGTGGCCGCAGCGATTGCAGGCGCGATTGTGTGGGCCGTGCTGACCTTTGCCGGGCCGCAATCGCCTGGCTCGACCGGCCCGAGCCCCGAAATGGCCGAGCTGCGGCAGGAGAATGAGCGCCTCGCCTCGATCATCCAGAATTTCGAGGACCAGAATCTCGCCTCTGAAATCAATGGCTACAAGGAACGCATCGCCGAGCTGGAAGCGCAGGTGCGCAATTATGGCTCCTATGGCGACCTCGCCTCGCTCGAGCAACAGATCGAACAGCGCAAGCAGGAGATTCAGCGCCTGGTGGCCCAGCCGGAACGCCAGCGCATGCCGGCAAGTGCCAAGGCGATCCCCGAGCCGGAAAATGACACGGTCTGGGTGGCACGCGTCGAATCCGAGCTCGAAGACTATCTCGACGTGCTCGAAGACCGGGTGGAATGGGTTGCCTCCTGGCCGGCCCGCAATCCGCTGCCGCCCTGCTCTGACCCGGAGAACTGCTAGTGGGCACCGGCCGGGGGCGGCCGGATTAGGAATACCAATTGAGGACGAAAAGGCGTAATGTGCGGTCTGTCAGATTTCTGCTTCCCAGCGACGCCAGACCGCCGCGCGAAACCAAGTGATAGGGACTGATACAATGAGTGATGTGAAAATCCTTTTTGGAAACGAGACTGTGACTGAGAAATCAGAGAACGCCTTTCCGGACCTGAGCAAGCTTGAACAGGAGTTTAACGAGAACAGCGAATCCGACTGGACGATTCCGGAAGCCTTTCTCTGCCTGCTCCTCGAAGCGGCCTTCGCCGATGGCAGCCTGGCCCCTGAAGAGCGCGAGGAAATCGCCGCTCTCGTGCATCGCTCGCGCACCATGAAGCGGCTCAGCCCGCAACAGATGGCGGCGGTGAACCAGACGGTGAATGAGCGGATGCGCGAGCGCAAGGAAGGTCTGCGGGAGGCCTGCACGGCCCTGCCGCATGATATGCGCCTGTCGGTCTTCGCCCATTGCGTCGACATCGTCCTTGCCGACCGCCAGCTGCGCGAATCCGAGGAAGACTTCCTGGTTCGTATTACCGATCTGATGCAGCTCGACGCGGAAATGGCGAGCGTGATCCGCCGCGTCATGCTGATCAAGAACCGCTACTAGGCCGGTCAATTCCGCCCGAATTCAGCGCTTGCGCCGCGTCAGCCCTTGGAGATGGCTGGCGCGCACGCTACCTTTAGGGGCAGACCCAGTGGAGACCTGCCCATGTTCCTGAACTTCTTCAACGAATTGCGCCAGGCGAAAGTCCCGGTAACGCTCAGGGAGTATCTCTCGCTCCTCGAAGCGATGGACAAGGGCGTGATCGATATGGAGGTCGAGGACTTCTACTATCTCTCGCGCACCGCGCTGGTGAAGGATGAGCGCAATCTCGACAAGTTCGACCGCGTCTTCTCCCACGTCTTCAAGGGCCTCGACACGATGCAGGACGCTGTCGACGTGCAGGACCTGCCAGAAGAGTGGCTGCGCAAGATGTCGGAGAAATTCCTCACCCAGGAGGAGATGGACGAGATCGAGGCGATGGGCGGCTTCGAGAAGCTGATGGAGACGCTGAAAGAGCGCCTCAAGGAGCAGGAAAAGCGCCACGAAGGCGGCAACAAGATGATCGGCACGGGCGGCACCTCGCCCTTCGGCGCGAACGGCTACAATCCGGAAGGCGTGCGCATCGGCCAGGAAAAATCCCGCCACCGCCGGGCCGTGAAGGTCTGGGACAAGCGCGATTTCAAGAATTATGATGACAGCGTCGAGATCGGCACGCGCAACATCAAGGTCGCGCTGAAACGCCTGCGCAAATGGGCGCGCCAGGGCGCCGATGAAGAGCTCGACCTCGATGCGACGATCAGGAACACCGCCAAACAGGGGTATCTCGATATCGAGATGCGGCCCGAACGGCGCAATACGGTTTCGGTCCTCCTCTTGATGGATGTCGGCGGCTCGATGGACCCGCACGTCAAGGTGATGGAGGAGCTGTTCTCCGCAGCCAAGTCCGAGATCAAGACGCTTGAATATTTCTACTTCCACAACTGCCCGTATGAAGGCCTCTGGAAGGACAATCGCCGCC
>NZ_JBARZC010000124.1:0-4580 GCF_049649345.1 Henriciella sp.
CACATCAATGGTGCCTTCGAATTGAACAATGGGATCGAGACGGGACTGCGTCCTCTGGCGCCGGGCCAGAGTCTTGATTTCTCGATCGAGATAGAGGTGCAGCAAAGCGGGGCGGCTTAAGCCCGAAGGCAGGAAGTTGCCTCGGACCACCAATTGCAATTGAGCGCTCGAAGCGGGCCAGTCAGGACTGCTCCAGAGCACCGCGAACGCCCTTCTCCACGAGATCGCCATAGGCGCTGGTCAGGCTGCCTACGAGGTTGTCATTCTCGCGGAGCCAGGCGGGGAAGATTTGCTGCAGCTCCAGCATGGCCCGCACCATGGCGTCCGGGTCGCGCCACAGCCGCTTTGCAATCGGCTGCGTGGCGCCAGCCAGCGGGTCATCCACCTCGAACGCCCTGCCCCCATCGTCGACGCCCGCCTGCCAGCGCATCCAGCCTGCCACGGCCATGAGGAGTGCAGGCGATGCCTGTCCGGCTTCGGTCCTGATCCGCAGCGGTTCGAGCAGGCGTTGCGGCAGTTTCTGGCTGCCATCCATCGCGATCTGATGGGTCTTGTGCCTGAGCGCCGCATTGGCAAACCTGTCCTTCAGCGAGCGCACATAGGCGGCAAGGTCGAACCCGCTGACCGGGCGCAGCGTCTCTGCCGCTTCTGCCCACAGCCGGTCGATGAGGCGGACAAAGTGGGGCTCGGCGATCACCTCATGCACATAAGGATGGCCGGCCAGCCCGCCGAGATAGGCCATTGCCGAATGAGACCCGTTAAGCAGTCTGAGCTTGATCTGCTCCCATGCGGCAACATCGGACGTCATCTGAACGCCGACTTCCTCCAGCGGCGGGCGGTCGGATGCAAAATCATCCTCCACGACCCATTGGCGGAACGGTTCTGTCTTGATCATCGCCTCGTCGCGTAGGCCGCCGATGCGGGCCTCCAGCGCGTCCACGTCTTCGGGCGTGGTCGCCGGAACGATCCGGTCGACCATGGAGGACGGGAACCGCGTCTCCTCCGCGATCCAGGATGCGAGATCCGGGTCAATCTCACGCGCAAAGGACAGAACGGCGTCGCGCGTCCTGAGGCCGTTTTCCGGCAAATTATCGCAGGACAGGATCGTTACCCCGCCAAGCCTCTGGGTCCAGCGCGTGCCGAGCGCAGAGACCAGAAAACCGATCGCCGTTTTTGGCGCGTGGATGTTGGCGAGATCATGCTGAATGTCCCTGTCGCTGGCATTCAGCGAGCCGGTCGACAGATCGAGGCAATAGCCCTTCTCGGTAATGGTCAGCGTGATCAGCTGGGTCGCCGGAGAGCAGAGCTCGCGCACCAGGCGGGCCGGGTCCTGCGGCGCGGTGATCACAGACTGGATCGATCCGATCACACGGTCCGTCTGGCCATCGCCTTCCTGCTCGACCAGCGTGAACAGGCCATTTTGCGGGTTGAGCTGCTGCGCTGCTGTCTCACGCCTCAGCGAGGCGCCGCATATCGCCCAGTCCTTGTGACCCCGGCTCAGCAGATCATCGAAATAGACGGCCTGATGGCCTCTGTGGAAGTTGCCGACGCCGAGATGGACGACACTACTCACCGTGCTCGCCCGGTCATAGGCGGGCACGCCGACCTCGCCCGGCAAGGCCCCCAGATTATCTGCACATAGACGGGCGGTCATTGACCTCTCCTTCTTCGACGGCCCGACAGAGCCCCCTCCTCATCGCGCCATGGAACTGTTATCGCTATCACGAGTCAATCGGCGTCTCGACCGACGCTGGCCGAATTAGGAATTGCTGAATGACACAAGATCTCACCCTCAATCCGGACCGTTTCTTTTCGCCGGACCCGGCGCGCCGCACGCTTGCCCGGGCGCTTTACCAGTCCGTCAAGGACCTGCCGATCATCAGCCCGCATGGCCATACAGATCCGGCCTGGTTTGCAGACAATGCCAACTTCTCAAATGCGACGGACCTCCTGCTCGTGCCGGACCACTATGTGCTGCGCATGCTCTACAGCCAGGGCATCCCGCTCGATGCGCTGGCTGTCGCGCGCAAAGATGGCGGGCCGGCCGCAGACCCGAGAGAGGCCTGGCGCCGTTTTGCTGAGCATTATTACCTGTTTCGTGGCACCCCGTCTCGCATCTGGCTCGATCATGTTTTCGGCGAGGTGTTCGGCCTCGAGGTCAGACTGTCGACGGACACAGCCGATCTCTATTACGACACGATCACCGAGGCGCTGCAGACCGACGCCTACAAGCCGCGCGCCATTCTCGACCGGTTCAATGTCGCCTTTCTCGCCACGACGGAGGGCGCCCTCGACCCGCTGACCCATCACGCAAAGATCATGGCGGATGGCTGGGGCGAGCGCGTCGTGACCACCTTCCGGCCGGATGATGTCATCGATGCAAGCCGGCCGGACTTTGCAGGCAATATCGCCCGGCTCGGCGAGATCACCGGCGAGGACACGACCAGCTGGCGCGGCTATCTCGCTGCGCTTCGCGACCGGCGCGCCTTTTTCAAGGCGCATGGCGCAACCGCAAGCGATCATGGGCATCCAACGCCGCTGACCGCGAACCTCTCAGACAGCGAAGCGGCAGACCTGTTCGAGGCCTGCCTGTCCGGCAAAGCGGACGACGCCCGTCAAGAGCTGTTCAGGGCGCAGATGCTGACAGAAATGGCGCGGATGAGCCTTGAGGACGGGCTCGTCATGCAGCTGCATCCGGGCAGCGTGCGCAATCACAATCGCACGCTCCACGAGGCCTTCGGCACCGACAAGGGCGCCGACATCCCGCAACGTGTCTCCTATGTCGACAGCCTCAAACCGCTGCTTGACGTGGTCGGCAATGATCCGCGCTTCCAGCTCATCCTGTTTACGCTGGACGAGTCCAATTACGCCCGCGAACTGGCCCCGCTGGCCGGTCATTATCCGTGCCTGCGCCTTGGCCCGCCCTGGTGGTTTCATGACAGCCCCGAAGGCATGCTGCGCTTCCGCCGCCAGGTGACCGAGACGGCCGGCTTCTACAACACGGCAGGCTTCAATGACGACACCCGCGCCCTGCTCTCCATCCCGGCGCGCCATGACCTTGCCCGGCGCATGGATGCGCGCTTCCTGTCCGATCTCGTCATGGAGCACCGGCTGGCAGAGGATGAAGCCTTCGACCTGATGACAGAGCTTGCTGTCAAACTGGTTCGAAAGGCCTATAAACTGCCGATGGATTGATGCAGGCGTACTGCCTTCAGGGGACAGCCTCGGAAAGTTGTCCACAAGGCGGCTGAACAGGAGTGTTGCATTTTTGCTGCGAATCTCCTATTTTCGTATTTCAGTAGAGTATATGTGTAGAGTGTTTAAGGGAGACCTTCTTGGTCTCCCTTTTTCTATTCGGGGTCTGGTGTTGTCATTACAGGATCAAGGCTGGAACTGGTGCGGGATTTGCATTCCAATTGACTGACAAAAGCGGCCATCAACTGCCGTCTGAAACTTGGGCCAATTGCCAAATCATGCACGAAATTTAATCTTGAAACACACGCTCATCCCTCCCCAGGAACTCTGGACACAATCCTCAGGTGTGCGGCTGCGCGCCCATATCTGGCATGAAGATGCGCCTCGCCTGCCGCTCGTCTTCCTGAACGGGATCGGCTCGAGCCTGGAGATCGCCGCCCCTCTGGCGCAGCAATTCCCCTCGCGCCCCTTTATCGCCATCGAGATGCCGGGCGCCGGGCGCACACCGATGACCAGTGTGCCTTTGCCGCCCGCAAGCCTTGCGCGGATCGCCGTGCGCCTGCTTGAAGAGCTCGGCCTTACCCGCTTCCAGCTTATGGGTCTGTCGCTTGGCGGCGCGCTCGCCCAGCAGATCGCGATCCAGTACCGCACCCGCGTTGACCGGCTGATCCTGGCCGGCACATGCACCGGCTACACCATGCTACCGGCCGACTGGAGCGAAGCGAGCCTGTGGCGCACGATGAACCCGTTTGCCGCGATGATGGACGATCTGATCGAGGACTTCTCAAATGCGCATCTGAGCGGCATCGCCCTGCTCGACGCGCACGCCCTGATCAACCAGTTCGCATCTTTCGCCGCCTGGTCCAGCCTCTGCTTCCTGCCGATAATCGACGCGCCGACACTGATCCTCGCCGGCTCGCGCGACAGGATCATTCCGCCAAATAATGCGCTTCAGCTATCGGCCATGATCCGGCGGGCAGAGCACCGCATCCTTCCGGATGCCGGCCACCTCTTCCCGTTCACAGACCCCGAGCGCACGGCAAGCCATATCGAGCGTTTTCTGGAACCAGGCGAAGCAAGTCGCCAGCCTGACGCGGCGCCTGTCTAGCTGACTTCCTTGCGGCTGGTCACGATCTTGCCTACCAGGCCATATTCGACAGCTTCTTCTGCGCTCATCCAGTGATCGCGATCGGTATCGGCCTTGATCTTTTCGAGCGTCTGGCCGGTTGCCTTGGCAAAAATCTTGTTCAGACGCTCGCGCATGCGCACGATTTCGCGGACCTGAATGTCGATGTCGGACGCCTGGCCGCCAAACCCGCCGCGCGGTTCATGCAATAGGAAGCGCGTATTCGGCAGCGCGTAGCGGTTCTCTTTCTGAGCGGCCG
>NZ_JBARZC010000125.1:0-2149 GCF_049649345.1 Henriciella sp.
GTCGAAGTATTTCAACAACCCCGACAGCGTGCGCAAATCGACCAGACAGCGGATCGAAGCAGCACTCGATCAGCACGATTACCGCCCCAACGTCTACGCAATGAACCAAAACCGCCAGACGACCCGCAACATCGGGATCATTGTGCCCTATCTCGCGGACCCGTTTTTCAACGAAATCGGCCGCGCGGTCGAGGTTGCCTGCATCGAGGCGGGCTATAGCCCCATCCTGCTCAGCTCGCATGGCAAGCCTGAGCTTGAGACCGAAAACCTGGAATCGCTCCGGTCCCTGAAACCAGCGGGCATCCTCTTGGCCCCTTTCGGGCGGTCCTCTGACCGCAAGGCGATTGAGAAAATCGGCCGTGATGTGCCGCTTGTGCTGTTCGACGCCAATATCAGTGACTCAGGCGCGGCATATGCGGGCATGGACAATTTTCAAAGCATTGATCTGATCGTGGACTACCTGTGCCGCAGCGGCGAGCCGCCCAGCCTTTTCGAGATGAAAACACCGTCGAACCCCAACGCCTTCAAGCGGCGGCAGGCCTACGAAGAAAGCATGGCCCGGCAAGGCTGTGCGCCTCGGATCTTCCAGGTCGAAGGCCAAGGCTGGGATTTCGAGGAAATTGGCCAGCGCGAGGGTGGCGCGCTTTTGCAGCAAGGGGTGTTTCCGACGGATAGCGTGCTGTGCAGCAACGACCGCCTTGCCATCGGCATGTTATCGGCAGCATACAAACTCGGGATCAAAGTCGGTCACGCCAAGGGGTGCCAACTGCGGATTGCGGGGCATGACGATCACCCGTTTTCGCGTTTCACCTGCCCGTCCCTGACCACCATCGCACAGGATTACGAGGCCATCGCCGACAGCGCGGCAAGCACGCTGTTTCGAATCATTGAGACCAGCAACGCGCCTGTGAAACGTGTCGAAACGCTGTTTGACGGGAAATTGGTGATGCGGGACTCTGCCTAAGTTCGAAGCATAGCTGATAAAAACATCTAAAATTTACGCGCGTAAATTTTAAATTGACTTCGCGTAGCGCCTGTCAGTACCTTCTTCACCATATCTGACGTTTAGGGAGGAACGGATGACACATATCAAATCACTCTATGCCGCGACGGCCATGGCGCTGGTGACGGCGGGCGGTGCTTTCGCACAGACCACCGTGACAATCGCGACCGTGAACAACGGCGACATGATCCGCATGCAGGCATTGTCCTCGGAGTTCGAGGCACAGAACCCCGACATCACATTGGAATGGGTCACGCTTGAAGAAAACGTGCTGCGCCAGCGCGTGACACAGGACGTCGCCGCCAACGGCGGACAGTTCGACGTGATGACCATCGGCACCTACGAAGTGCCGATCTGGGGCGCGCAAGACTGGCTGGTGTCGCTCAACGACATGCCCGAGGAATGGGACGCGGGCGACCTGCTGCCCGCGATCCGCGATGGCCTGACCGTCGACGGTGAGCTATACGCAGCGCCCTTCTACGGCGAAAGCTCCATGGTGATGTACCGCACCGACCTGATGGAAGAGGCCGGTCTGGAAATGCCCGAGGCGCCTACCTGGGATTTCATCAAGGAAGCCGCCGCGGCGATGACCGACAAGGACGCCGAAGTCTACGGCATCTGCCTGCGCGGCAAGGCGGGCTGGGGCGAGAACATGGCCCTGCTGTCCGCGATGGCGAACTCCTTTGGCGCGCGCTGGTTCGATGAGAACTGGCAGCCGGAATTCGACGGCGAGGAATGGGCGAACACCGTCAACTTCTACATGGACCTGATGACGAACTACGGCCCACCGGGTGCGTCGACAAACGGTTTCAACGAAAATCTGTCGCTGTTCCAACAGGGCAAATGCGGCATGTGGATCGACGCCACCGTGCCCGCGTCCTTTGTGACCAACCCTGACGATTCCACCGTCGCGGACAAGGGCGGCTTTGCGCTGGCGCCTGACAACGGGTTGGGCCGTCGCGGCAACTGGCTCTGGGCGTGGTCGCTGGCGGTGCCCGCGGGGTCGGACGCAACTGAAGAAGCAAAGAGCTTCATCCAATGGGCAACGTCCAAAGAATACACCGCACTCGTGGCCGAGAAAGAAGGCTGGGCAAACGTCCCACCGGGCACCCGCACCTCGCTTTACGAAAACGCGGACTACCAAGA
>NZ_JBARZC010000126.1:0-2441 GCF_049649345.1 Henriciella sp.
ATTCCACGCTCCTCGAGTTCGCGCCGACAAGCAGAAGGCCGGGTTTCTCCGAGCGCGCCAGGCCGAGCCGACGGGCGAGCGGGCCAATCGTGAAGCCGTGCAGCACCACGGTGGTGAACACCATTGCAAAGGCAAGCGGCACGATCTGGTCAGCGCCAGAGAAGTAAAACCGGCCTTCACGCGAAAGATCGACGAGCAGCGACCCGAACAGGCCGGACACAGCGACGGCCACGATGCCTCGGGGGGCAATCCAGCCAAGCAGCAGGGCTTCATTGCGGCTGAGCGTGCCAGCTGTGGCGATCCAGACCGAGAGCGGGCGGACGACGAACAGCATAACGAGCAAGAACAGTAGCGTATTCAGGTTCAGCGCCGAGCGGATGATTTGCGGGGTGAGATCGGCCGTCAGGATGACGAACACGCCGGAGACAAGCAGAACGGCGATGTCTTCCTTGAATTTTCGAAGTTCCGAAAGGTCTGCGAGGCGCGAATTGGCGAGCGTCATGCCATAGGCGGTGACGGCGACGAGGCCGATTTCCTTCTCGACCTGTTCTGCAAGCGCGTAACAGAGAATGATCGACGCGAAGATGAGCGGCGCTTTCAGGTATTCCGGCGTCCAGCCTTCGCGGAAGGCGCGGGACATGGCGAAGCCGAAGGCGATCCCGAGAAGCGTACCGATCGCGGCGGCGCCAAGGATCCAGGCGCCAGCGAGCAGTGTCGATTCGCCTTGTGAGGCCACGCGAATGATCTCATAGGCAGCGACCGCAAACAGCGCGCCGACCGGATCATTCACGATGCCTTCCCATTTCAGGAACTGCGCGGGCCGCCCGGACAGCTTGGACTGGCGCAGCAGCGGCATGATCACGGTCGGCCCCGTCACGACCATGACGCCTGCAAAGACGATTGCGCTCGCCCAGTCGAGACCGGCGGCATAGTGCGCGGCCAATGACCCGAACAGCCAGGCCAGCGGGCCACCGATAAAGACCACGCGCCGGACAGCCGCGCCCGCGTCGCGCAGATTCTCAAATTTCAGGATCAGGCCGCCTTCAAACAGGATGACCGCCACACACAGAGAGACGATGGGCCGTAATAGATCACCGAACGTATTGGACGGGCTGAGCAGGGGATCGCCGAAAATCACCTGCCAGAGCGGGCCTGCAGCAAGGCCTGCGAGCGCCATGAGGACGATGGCCGGGGCCTGAAGGCGCCAGGCCAGCCACTGCGCGCCAAGCCCGAGCGCCCCGATCAGCGCACAAGCGAAGATCAGGCTGTCGGAGCCTACGGCAGCAAGAAGGATATTGGTGTCAAACATGTTGTGATGGCCTAGCCAAAGAGTGGATCAGGCAGTGGCGCTGTCGGTATCGCGCGAGAAGTCAAAGCCGATTTCGCGCGTCCCGTATTCCCCTTTTTCGTATTGGTCCATCTTCAACTGGAACCAGTTCAGAACGTGATTATAGACATATTCAAACAAGCGATTGGAGTCATTTTCGTTCAGCGGGAGACCAAGCTTGAAAGATTCGCCTCCCTGGATGTCCAGAATGAAGGCATCGCCTATTTTCTGGCACTGTGTCGTGACGCGGATCCAGTCGGTTCCCTTGCTGACACGCACAGCCAGGCCGAAGGCGATGGGGCCCAGCGGACGAAACCCTCTTGGCGGGACCGAAAAAGCCTGGTCGCCATAGGCTTTCGGCTGAAACTCGCCGAAAGGCGGCACAAGCTGGACGCAGACGCCGTCGGTGGCGTCGATATAGTCACAGAGGCCGGCGCGGACCTCTTCCGCCATCTGGCGCACGCGGGCATAATTCTCTGCCGCAAGCCTCTGATAGCCCTCGACAGTCTCGATCAGCTGGTCAAATCGCGTCATCGGGCGCTCCTTCGGCCGCTTTCACAACCGCTGCAGATAGTGCGTGAGCGGCGACAAAGCCAGATCGGGACGGCAAATTGTTCAAGCAATTCAGGCAGAACGTCGCATGGTGCTGCGACGCGGGAGGGTCGCGACGTTCGAAATCGCGGCATCGAGCGCTTCAAGGCCGGGCCGCAGATGAATTGGCAGGCCGGACCGGGCAAGCTCGATCGCCGTGGCTGGCGGATGGCCCTCATCATAGGCGGTGAGCAGCGTGCAGATGGTCTCAAGATAGAGCATTTCCTCATCGATCACCTGGCCGAAGCGTGAGGCGAGCGGGCCGACCAGACCATAGGCCAGGAAGACGCCGAGGAAGGTGCCGAGCAGGGCGGTGGCGATCATCGGGCCGAGCACTTCGGGGGACTGGTCGATCACGCCCATCGTCTTGATGATGCCGAGAACGGCAGCAACGATCCCGAGCGCGGGCAAGGCGTCGGCGAGCGTGTTGAGGGCCGAGACGGCGCGGTGACGGGCATTTGCGGTGGTCGACATGGCATCAGAAAGATGACCCTGGAGCGGGGATTTGCCGCCCGGATTGAGC
>NZ_JBARZC010000127.1:0-1568 GCF_049649345.1 Henriciella sp.
CCCTTTGACAGGGGATTCCTGTTTGCCCACGCCGCTTATGAGGTGACCGGCGTTTTTGGCGGAGCCTTGATAGATTTCCCCGGACATGTGGCCCGCTTGCAACGCACGCTCGACGGTATCGACATTCCCAATGCGTGGCGCGCGGACGCGCTGGAGGCCATCCATCAGGGTCTGATCGAGAAGAACGGGCTCGCCGAAGGCTTCGTCTATCTGCAAATCACGGGCGGGGCCTATGGCGGACGCGATTTTGCGGGGCCCGAGACGCTCAAACCGTCCATCTTCCTGTTCTGCGAACCGCGAGAGCTGATCGGCGAGAAAGCAAAGAACGGCGTCGCCTCCATGCTGATCGAAGACCAGCGCTGGAAGCGGCGCGACTACAAGACAACCCAGCTCCTCTCCCAGGCGCTGGCCTACCGGCATGCCGCCCGGCTCGGTCGCTTCTCGGCCATCCTGCATGAAGACGGTCTGGTCACGGAGGCCGCCTCCGCCAATCTCTGGACGGTGCTGGCGGACGGCAGATTGGTGACGCGAGAGCTCGGCCACCAGATCCTGCCGGGCGTCACGCGCCAATCGGTACTCGACCAGTTGAAGCGCGATGGGATCGAGGTTGAGGAGCGCGCCGTGTCCGTGGAAGAGCTACTCGCTTCGAGGGAAGTCTTCACCACCTCGGCGACAGGACTCGTCCTGCCAATCGTCGAGCTCGATGGAAACGCTGTCGGCGCCGGCACGCCTGGCCCGGTCACCCGCCGCGTGCAGGTGCTCTACTACACCGCCATGGGCGCGGACGTGTCCGTGCGTGCGCCCTGGCTCTAGCGGCGACCCGAAGGCTAGGAATGCGACAGCGCCGCGAGCCGGGGTTCGATGGCTGTCTCGGAAGCCGCGCGAGCGCGGCGCGCCTGCAGCGTGTTCATCACCTTCATGGCGAGAATGATCGCGGCAAGGCCCAGCGTGATCACATTGGCGATGATCATCGGCATGCTGCCAATCACGATGCCATAGACGAGCCAGCAGGCAACGCCGGCGGTGAACATGGAATACATGGTCAGCGACAGGCTTTCAGTGTTGCGCGTGCGCAGAACCATCAGCGCCTGCGGCAGGAAGGAGGCGGTGGTCAGGAAAGCGGCGATGAGGCCAATCGTGTCAGTCATGAAGTTCGACCTGTTTGGAGACGACATTCATATAGGTGATTTGCTGCGCTGCGTCATCGAATATTTGATTGGTCGAGATATGCATTTGTGCATGCGCTGCGTCATTTTCGGGTCCATCTTGCCCAAGACAGATCTTCGCGCCATGTTGCGCCGCAATATGGAGGAAAAATAATGACAGAGCGCTCATATCAGCATGAGGCCGATCGCCCGTGGATCTTCCGCACCTATGCGGGCCACTCGACGGCCGAAAAATCAAACGCGCTCTACCGCTCGAACCTTGCGCGCGGGCAGACCGGCCTCTCCATTGCCTTTGACCTACCGACCCAGACCGCGTTCGACAGCGACCACATCCTGTCCAGGGGCGAGGTCGGCAAGGTCGGCGTGCCTGTCAGCCACCTTGGCGATATGCGCACGCTGTTC
>NZ_JBARZC010000128.1:0-6736 GCF_049649345.1 Henriciella sp.
CTACCAGCGCCAGTTGCCTATAGATATTGTCGTTGTGGGCTACACCAAGAATGACGAGCAGCTCAAACAGGTCAATCCTCATGTCGAGATCACCGGGCGCTATGAGCCTGAAAACCTGATCGACCTGCTGCACCCGCTCGAGCTCGATTTCACGATGAATCTGAGCATCTGGCCGGAGACGTTCTGCTACACGATTTCCGAATGCTGGCAGGCCGGACTTCCGGTCGTATCGATCGATCTCGGCGCTCAGGGAGACCGCATCCGGAAAAGCGGAACCGGCGCCGTTATCCCGCTCGCCGATGCCCGTCGCGATATCACCGGCGCTGTTATGGCCGTGCTGGAGGCTGGCGCCGCCGGAGGGACGGTCTCAAGCGAGGTCAGCGGGCCTGACTATATCGCAAGCATCTTCAATCGCTTTGCCGAAGAAGAGGTCACCTCATGAGCAAGAAGGCACAGGCAAAAGCGGTATCTCCTGCCGACATCGCTCCAGGGCGTTTTGCCGCCTGGAGATATGGAGCCTATGACGACCGGTGGATCGGTCCGCGCGCTATAATGGACCTTGCCGGGCCATGCGAGGTCGAACTCATCTTCTTCGTGCCGGAGATCGACACCACCGATCAGCAGAAGACGGTCGAGATTTTTCTCAACGGCAAGCGAGCCCAGAAGGTCAAACTGAAGCGCGGAGAATGGCTTGAGGCGAAAAAGGTCGCCTGCAAGACCTCTCCAAGCCGGATTGAGGTGCGTTGTGAGACCCCCGAGCCCGGCAGGTTCGATGATCTACGCGATATCTGTGTGCATGTCCCGCAGGTCCGGATAGACGGAAACACGGTTCACGTCCCGATATTCGAGGATCTGATCGTTTCAGCCTAGCCGCGCGCTCAGGCCGGCTCGGTTGCTCTGGCACGCAGCGCTTCGACGTTCTCATACGCATCATGCTCGGCGACGAGGTGGCCGGGGCCGACTTCGACCAATTTCGGGTCGTATTGCTCGGCGTCCGGATCATCGATCAGGACCGATTTCATGAAGCGAAGCGGCGCGCGGCTATCGAGCGGTGAAGGCAGGTCGCCGCGCAGCTTGACCCGCTCGCGCGCGCGCTCGAGCTTCGGGTCCGGCGTCGGGACGGCCGAGATCAGCGCCTTTGTGTAAGGATGGCGAGCATCCTCGTAGATCGCGGTCCGGTCTGCGATTTCCACGACCTTGCCAAGATAGAGCACCATGACGCGGTGGCTGATCTCGCGCACAACGGAGAGGTCGTGGCTGATGAAGATCATGGCGAGGCCGAACTCCTTCTGAAGCTCTATCAGAAGATCGACCACCTGCGCCTGCACCGACACATCAAGCGCCGAGACTGCCTCGTCACAGATCAGGAGTTTGGGGCGCAGGATCATGGCCCGCGCAATGCCGACACGCTGGTTCTGGCCGCCTGAGAGTTCGTGCGGATAGCGGTTGATCAGGGCTGGGTCGAGATCGACGCGTGGCAGGAATTCGCGCACCATTTTCTCGCGCTCCGCCTTGGAGAGTTCGGGCTTGTGAACAGTCAGCGGCTCTGCAATCGACTGGCCGATCGTCATCCGCGGATCGAGTGAGGCGAGCGGGTCCTGGAAAACGATCTGCAGGTCGTCGCGCATACCGTTCATCGTCTTGCGGTCGGCCTGGGTGATGTCCCGGCCCATAAAGGCGACCGTGCCGGCGGCCGAGGGCACGAGCTTCAGGACGGCGCGCGCCAGTGTCGACTTCCCGCACCCGGACTCGCCGACGACGCCCAGCGTTTCGCCGGGGCGAAGGTCGAACGACACACCATCGACGGCTTTCAGCATTTTCGTCTTGCCGAAGAGGCCCCCGCCGACATTGACCGGGAATTGCACTTTCACATCCCGTGCCTCGATCAGCGGTTCGACGTCAGCCGGGGGAGGCGGGCCGAGCATCGGGCGGCCTTCGCGATTGGGCTGGTCGATGCGCGGCACCGCATTAAGCAGCATCTGCGTATACTCATGCTGCGGATTGTAGAAAATCTCGTCATTCGTGCCGGTTTCGACAATCTCGCCATGTTTCATGACGACGACACGGTCACACATGCGCGCCACCACGCCCATGTCATGGGTGATGAGGACGATGCCGGTGCCGGTGTCGCGCTTCAACTCATCCATCAGGTCCAGCACTTGCGCCTGCACCGTGACATCGAGCGCCGTTGTCGGCTCGTCGGCGAGCAGCAGCTTCGGCCCGCACAGCATCGCAATGGCGACCATGACGCGCTGGCGCATGCCGCCTGACAGCTCGTGCGGGAACTGGTCAAGCCGGCGGCGGGCTTCAGGTATGCGGACCTGCTCGAGCCAGTCGACGCAGCGTTTCGTCGCCGCCTCGCCTGTAAGATCTTTGTGAAGTGCGAGCACTTCGCGCATCTGCGCGCCGACGGTGAGATGCGGGGTCAGAGAGGTCAGCGGATCCTGGAAGATCATAGACATCTGCGCGCCGCGGATCTTGCGCAGCGTGGAGGCGTTCGCACCGACCATTTCGGTGCCGTTGAACTTGATGCTGCCGCCGACATGCCCATTGTCTGCCAGCAGGCCGAGCGCGGCGAGCGCCGACTGGCTCTTGCCGGACCCGGACTCGCCGACAATTCCGAGGCATTCGCCGGGCGCGACATCGAAACTCGTACCCTTCACGGCATGGACCGTGCCGTCTGGCGTGTCGAAATCGATTGTAAGGTCACGAACAGACAGAATGGGCTGGGTCACTAAGGCGGGCCTCGTTCAGGGTTGGTTGCTTGCGCAATCCTATCGGCCCAATCGGGCCGCCGGTGTCAACAAGCAGAGCCAGTTAGCGGTAACGCAGATGGCGAAGGCCCGCGCTTTCATAAATGTCATCGAGCGCCTGTTGCTGGCGCAGGATCATGGCGCCCTCCGTTGGAAGGGGCGCCTTGGTTTTCAGCGCGTCCACGATAGCGGCAAGCTGCCAGGTGTAGGTTGAGATCGGGCTGACAGGCCGAAGCTGGTCGACTTCGCTGCCGTCGGCGCGGCGCAGGCTCAAGCTGCCATTCACGTGCGGGGCGAGGGGGTTTTTGAAATAGATGAGACCTTCCGTTCCGGCGATCGTCATCTGCGCGCTGAAAGGCGTGCCGGCCGCCATAGTCGTCGTCAGGTGCACCCAGGTCTTTTCGCCGTGCTGAAGGCGAACCTGCATGCTTTCATCAACACCGCGTGATGTCGTTTCGGCTTTTGCATCCACCAGGTCCAGCGCGTCCATGAGATGCAGCGCCCAGTTCAGCGGATAACAGCCAAGATCCATCATGGCCCCGCCCCCTGTTTCGGGTAGCTGGCGGATTTCATCATCACTGTCGCGGATTGCCACATCGAAATTGGCGTCAATCCTGGTCACGTCACCAATCCGGCCATCGGCGATCCAGTCGAGGCAAGTCTCGAAGGCCGGGTGATACCGATAGTGAAACGCCTCGATCAAACGCTTTCCGGCCTTGTCGGCTGCGGCCAGCATCGCTTTCGCCTCATCTGAATTCATGGCGAACGGCTTCTCGCAGAGCAAATGCTTGCCCGCCTCGAGCGCCTTGATTGTCCATTCGGCGTGCAGGTTGATCGGCAGCGGATTATACACAAGGTCGATGTCGGGGCTTGCAATCAGCGCCTCATAGGAGCTGAAGGTCTGCGCGATGCCGTGGGCTTTCGCAAAGTCATTCGCGCGCCCTTCATCCCTTGCCGCCACCCCGGCCAGTTTTACCTGGGGGATGACTTTTGCCGGGTCGCAGATTGCCTTCGGCGCGATCCGGGCCGCGCCGAGTATCCCGATTTGAAGGGGCTGGCTCATGAGACTGCACTCCAGATATCCAATTGTAACGCTCCGACGCCTAGTCGAAACGAGACGTCATGGCGAGGCCACCGGCAAATTGACGCGCGGCGACGGCTTGCACTGGCCGCATGCCTTGTCCTAGGTGGCCCCAGCGGCCACGCAACCAATCGGAGATACGCGCCATGCCAGTAATGACCTTCCTGAACACCTGCATCTTTGATCATGGCGCTCTGGCGCGGCTGCCCAAAGTGCTGGCAGGCT
This sequence comes from Henriciella sp., assembly GCF_049649345.1. GTDB lineage: Bacteria > Pseudomonadota > Alphaproteobacteria > Caulobacterales > Hyphomonadaceae > Henriciella. The sequence continues at coordinate 4,060 of NZ_JBARZC010000128.1, forward strand.
ATGGCGTCTCCAAGCCTTTCATCGTGACCGATCCCGGCATCAAGGCGGCCGGCATTCTGGACAAGGTGCTCGATGCGCTCGGCAGCGAACCGGGCGGCGTCTTCCCGGACACGGTGGCAAACCCGACAGAACAGCAGGCGATCGACGTCGCGGACCTCTACAAGCAGGCCGGCGCCGACAGCATCATCGCGCTCGGCGGCGGCTCGAGCATGGACCTTGCCAAGGCGGTCGGCCTTCTGGCGGCGCATGGTGGACCGCTTGAAAAATATGCGGCGGTGACGGGCGGCTCAAAACATATCGGCAAGCTGCCGCCACTGGTCGCCATTCCGACCACAGCCGGCACCGGCTCGGAAGTCTCCGTCGGCATGATCACGACGATGACCAATGGCCGCAAGGAAACCTTCGCCTCGCCAAACCTGATCCCGCCAACCGCGATCTGCGACCCGGACCTGACGCTCGGCCTGCCACAGCTGATGACGGCCGCGACCGGTATGGACGCCGTCACACACTGCATCGAGGCCGTCCTCGTGCCCGTCTCCAACCCGCCTGCCGAAGGCATCGGCTATGATGGCCTGACCCGCGCTGTCGGCGATGGCTGGCTGCGCCGCGCGGTCGAGGACGGGTCTGATCCGGATGCACGCTGGCACATGATGATGGCCTCCTATGAGGGCGCGCTTGCTTTCGTGAAGGGCCTCGGCTCCGTCCATGCGCTCTCGCACGCGGCCGGCCGCCTACATGAAAAGAAACTCCACCACGGCACGCTGAATGCGATCTTCCTGCCGCATCTTCTGCGTTTCAATGAGGGCGCTGCGGACGCGAAGTATGAGCGCCTGCGCTTTGCCATGGGACTCAAGCCGGGCGCCGACCTCGCCGAGGCGATCGAGAAACTGAACGAAGATATCGGCATTCCATCGACGCTGAAGGAGATCGGCCTTGAAGCCTCCGATGGGCCTGGCGTCGTCGAATTTGCGCTGGCTGATCTTGCCCATCGCGGTAATGCGAAACCTGCGGGCCAGGCGGACTATGAAAAGATCTACGAAACGGCTCTCGGCTAAAGACGCTTGAACTTCTGGCGCGAATTTTCCATGCCTTCTGTCGAAACGCGATGGGTTGGCCAAAAGACCGGGAGACAGGTTTGCAGACACTTACGATAAGGCCCGTTATCCTGTGTGGTGGAAGCGGAACACGCCTCTGGCCGCTGTCGACGCCGGAAGTGCCCAAGCAGTTCCTGAAGCTCGATGGTGAAGAGACCATGCTCGCCAAGACGGCGTCTCGCATGATCGATGATGCAGAGCAGGGCCTGGCCTTCCGGTCGCCGATGATTGTCGGCGCCGCGCGCCACGAAGCGCTGATGAAGGCCGAGCTTCCGGAAGCGGTGCTCATCCTGGAGCCGTTCGGGCGAAATTCTGCTGCGGCGGTGGCAGCTGCCGCCCTGACGGCGCATCCCGAAGAACTGCTGCTCGTTTTGCCGGCTGACCATTCCATCCTGCGCCCGGACCGGTTCCGGCGCGCCATCCGGATCGGCGCGAGCGCGGCAGCCGCTGGTGACATCGTGACCTTCGGCATCACGCCCGATTTTCCGAGCACCGGTTATGGCTATATCGAGATCGAGCAGGAAGACCGGCCCGTCCTGAAAGCAGTGAAGTTTGAGGAAAAACCACCGCTCGAAAAGGCGAAACACTATATCGAGGCGGGTCATTATCTCTGGAATGCCGGTATCTTCCTGTTTGAGGCGGGCGCGATGGTAAAAGCCTTCGAAGCCCATGCACCAGACGTGCTCCAGGCCGTTCGGGATTCCCTCCCGGCGAGCGACGGCGAAAGCACTGTCCATCGCATCGACGCAGACAAATTCGGCGCCTGTCCGGAGATTTCCGTCGACTATGCAATCATGGAAAAGCACCCGGGCGTGCGCGCCGTCCCTGTCGATATGGGCTGGAATGATGTCGGCGATTACAAGGCGCTCTGGGAGCTGTCGGACAAGGATGAGGATGGCAATGCGCTGCTGGGGCCAGTGACCGCGATCGACTGCAAGCATTGCTATATCCGCTCCGAGGGCCGGCCAATCTCGGTCTCCGGCCTGCGCCATGCGATCATTGTGGCGACAGAAGACAATTACATGGTCTGCGCCATGGACGATGCGCAGAAGGTGAAAGCGCTTGCTCAAGCGGCCCGGCGTTAACCCCGTCAGACTGATTTCGATTTGCTGCCGTAATTTGTCCGTTTTTGGTGTATTGTCTCCTCGATATGGATGTGAGGGACGCACCTGCGAGGCTCTACGGCGCGATCAACAAGGATGCGCGCCACTGGCAGATCATGGCCCTGTCGGGCCTGTTCGCGATCTCCGTCCTGACCACTGATTTTGGCGCCCGGCCTCTCCATCTCCTTTCAGCATTTACCGGCGCAATGATCGCGCAGATCATCGGTACCGTTCTCGTGGGCGCGAAGTTTGAATGGAAGTCCGCGGCCATAACGTCTCTTTCGCTCTCGATCCTGATGCGCGCCGTCGCGCCGTGGATGTGGCTGGTTGCCGGGCTGATCGGTATCGGCCTCAAATTCGCGATCCGCTATCGCGGCAAGCACATCTTCAACCCGGCCTGTATCGGCATCGTTGCCATGTGCCTGGTCTTCGGGCGCGATGTCTGGGTCTCTCCCGGGCAATGGGGGCAGGCGCCGCTCG
>NZ_JBARZC010000129.1:0-3208 GCF_049649345.1 Henriciella sp.
CTGCAGAACTGCGCGAAGACCAGAAGGATGAGGACTCGCTGCCGCCTTATGACGAGCTGGACGATATCCTGCGCGGGCTCGTCGATGAGGAAGAGGACATTCGCGAGATCATGGCGCGCGGCCATGAAGAGGCGACTGTAAAGCGGATCGAGCATCTCTTGTATCTTGCCGAATACAAGCGTAGGCAGGCGCCGCCCGGCGTCAAAGTCGGCGGCAAGAATTTCGGCCGCGACAGGCGCTACCCGATTACCAACCGTTTCAGGGACGATTGATGACCTCTCCCATCGTAAGATTTGCTCCATCGCCGACTGGCAAGCTGCATGTTGGCAATGTCCGCACCGCGCTGATCAACTGGCTGTTCGCGAAGGGGCGCGGTGGCAAGTTTTTCCTGCGCGTCGATGACACCGATACTGAGCGTTCGACCAAGGACTATGAAGACCAGATCAAGGCTGACCTCAAATGGCTCGGCCTCGAATGGGACGACACCTTCAACCAGTCAGGCAAGTTCGCCCAATACGACGCTGCGGCTGACAAGCTGCGCGAGATGGGGCTGCTCTATGCCGCTTATGAGACGGCAGATGAGCTTGACCGCAAGCGCAAGATCGCGCTCTCGCGCGGCCGTCCGCCTGTCTATGACAGAGCTGCGCTTAACCTGACGGATGAAGACAAGGCAAAGCTCGAAGCGGAAGGCCGCAAGCCGCACTGGCGGTTCAAGCTGTCTGGTGACCGCGTGGAGTGGACTGACCTGGTCCGCAGCTCGCAGAGCATTGATACATCGAGTGTTTCGGACCCTGTGCTGATCCGTGAGGACGGGTCTTACCTCTATACGCTGCCATCTGTGGTCGATGATATCGATGCGAAGATCACCCACGTCGTGCGCGGTGAGGACCACGTCACCAATTCAGGCGCGCAGATTGAAATATTCAGAGCGCTTGGCGGGACGGCGCCCGAGATGGCGCACACGCCGCTTCTGGTCGATGCCGAAGGTGGCGCGTTTTCCAAGCGTCTCGGCTCGCTCAGCATGGATACGCTGGCAGCACGCGGGATCCTGCCGATGGCGATCCTGTCGCTGCTCGCCAAGCTTGGCACCAGCGACAATATCGAAGTGCGCGACACGCTCGAGGCACTGGCAGCCGATTTCGACTTCTCCAAGATTGGCCGCGCGCCTGCAAAATTCGACGAGAAAGATCTGCTCGCTCTCAATGCGACGCTGATGCACTCGATGCCCTTTGCCGCGGTCGAGGATCAGCTGAAGGCGATTGCGCCAGAAGCTGCGAATGAGACTTTCTGGCTCACTGTGCGCGAGAATTGCCAGACCGTCCACGATGCGAAGCCGTTTGCTGACATTGCCTACGGCCAGATCGCGTCGATCATCGATGATGAAGATGCCGACTTCATAACCGAGGCCAAAGCTTTGCTTCCCGAAGGTGAGGTCACATCCCAGTCCTGGAGCGCCTGGACGAGCGCGTTGAAAGAGAAGACGGGCCGCAAGGGCCGTGGCCTCTTCATGCCGCTTCGCAAGGCGTTGACCGGCCAGGAGCATGGGCCGGACATGGGCACGCTGCTACCGCTGATCGGCCGTGAGGCGATTGAGCGGCGCCTGTCGCGCGCCTAGTCGTTCATCACGACGACGCGGTCCGTCAGCGCGGCAATCGCAGCTTCGGGCGTCGATTCATGGACGAGGGAGGCGCGGAACTCTTCGGGGGTGAACTTCCCATCGATGATGTGGTTCATCAGTTCGAAAAAGGGTGACCAGAAGCCGTCTTCATCCAGAAAGGCCATCGGCTTCGCGTGAAGACCGAGCCGCGCCCAGCTCAGCATTTCGACGGCTTCTTCCAGCGTGCCGATGCCGCCAGGCAGGACGATGAAAGCGTCCGATTCGTCGAACATCATCTGCTTGCGGGTATGCATGTCATCAACGATGACGTGCTCGACGTCCTCAAAGATGCGTTCTTTCTGAAGCAGGAATTTCGGCATGATGCCAAGAACTTCCCCGCCCGCCTCGTGAACAGCGCGGGCGCAGGCGCCCATCAGACCGACGCCGCCGCCGCCATAGACAAGCCGCATATCCTTCTCCGCCAGCGTTCGGCCAAGGGCCTTCGCAAGCTGGATATAGGCGGGCTTCACGTCATTTGAGGAGCCGCAATAGACACAGATCGATTTTAGCTTTGGCATTCGAAACTTATTCCTTAGGTCTTTCCGCCATGTAGGGGCTTGAAGAGATTCGCACCAGAGCAGCCCTGTTCGAAACAGCATTCATACCCATATGGCGCAAATGAGCGATCCGCACGCGACACAAGACGATAAAGACCAGATTGAAAGTGCCGATGGCGGACTGGGTGGGGCTATTGGCCGGATCCTGAAGCTGTTGGCGCGGCCTGAGCTATCGAAATGGCGGCCGATCATGGTTGTTGCGATCGTGCTCACACTGGGCGCGGCGGTGCTCGAGGTGATTTCGCCCATCCTGCTTGGCGAAGCGATCAACAAGGTTGCGGGCGAGGAAGACACGGCGACCCCGCTGGTGATTGCCGTGGTCTGGATTGGCTTCGCCATCGGTCTTCGCTTTCTGGCTGCGGCCTTGCCTCAGCTGAGGGATGTGTTGTTCAGCCCGGTCAGCCAGGACGCGCAGCGCATTGCCTGCGTCGACGCATTTGGGCACGCCCAGTCGCTGTCGCTTGGCTTTCACCAGACGCGGCGCTCGGGCGCGCTCAACCGGGTAATCGAGCGCGGCGCCAGCGCGATCGACTATCTGATCCGATTCCTCGCCTTCAATATCGGGCCGACTTTTGTGCGCCTTGCGCTCGCCTCCATCGCACTCGGCGCGGCCTATGACTACCGCCTGTCGCTGATCGCAATCGTGACGATCATTCTCTATGTGCTTGCGACCGTTGTCATCACAGAATGGCGGGTGCGCCAGCGCCGCAGGATGAACAAGGCGGATACCGAACTGCGCGCCGTTTCCATCGATACGCTTACCAATTTCGAAACCGTCAAAGCCTTCGCTGCAGAAGAGCGTGAAACCGGGCGGTACGACACCGCCATGCAGCATTACAACAAGCGCTATGTTGAGGCGGTCCGCAGTATGTACCTGCTGAACGGCGTACAGGCCTTCATCATGAATGCGGGCCTGCTTGCTGTGCTCGCGCTGTCGGCGTGGAATTACAGCCAGGGCACAATGAAAATCGGTGACCTCACGGCTGTGATGATG
>NZ_JBARZC010000130.1:0-9616 GCF_049649345.1 Henriciella sp.
ACCATATCCAGATGATGCTGGACCATATGGGCGCCGGCGTTCACACCCTTGCCGTCTGCCAGCCCGGCCCCGCCGTGCTCGCCGCCATTGCGATGATGGCCGAGGATGGCTCCGACGCGCTTCCGGCGACGATGACCTTCATGGGCTCACCGATCGATGCGCGCCGCTCCCCGACCGTGCCGAACCGGCTGTCGGAAGAACGCAGCCTCGACTGGTTCCGCTCCAAGATGATCCACACCGTGCCGGCCCCCTGGCCGGGCGCGTTCCGGCGGGTCTATCCCGGCTTCATCCAGCTGACCTCCTTCATGCACATGAACTGGGACCGGCATGTCGATGCGCAGGCCCGCTTCTTCGATCACCTGATCGAGGGCGACGAGGACGGCTCGGACAAGCACAAGGCTTTCTATGACGAGTATCTGTCGGTGCTGGATCTGACGGAAGAATTCTATATCCAGACGATTGAACGCGTGTTCCAGAAATGCCTGCTGGCGCGCGGCGAATACCGTTATCGTGACGAGCGGCTTGTGAAGCCGGGTCTGATCGAGAAGGTCGGTCTGATGACGGTCGAGGGCGAGCTCGATGACATTTCGGGCATCGGCCAAACACAGGCCGCTCACGATCTCTGCACGGGCATCCCGGGCAAGCTGAAAGAAGACTATGTCCAGCCGGGCGTCGGTCATTATGGCGTCTTCAACGGCTCGAAATTCCGCGACGAAATTGTGCCGCGCGTGATCAAGTTCCAGAACAAGGCCGCTAAGGCTTAAGGGTCTACTCTCCCAGCGCCAGCACGTCCGCTTCTGCTTCGAGCATCAGCGGCTCCTCGCGGCCCTCGACATCGAAATAGAAGGTGACATTGGCCGTGTCGCCCGCTGCAAGCCCCTCTTCGACGCCGAAAAACATGAGGTGATCGCTGCCGCGCTCCAGGACCAGCGTTTCGCCGTCCTCAATCTGCCAGCCCTCGACCGGGCGCATCCTCATCGTGCCATTGTCCATCGACATGCTGTGCGTCTCGACGGTGGTCGCGATCTCGCTGGTCACCCCTGAAAGCATGACGTCGCCGCCAGTGACGCTGATCTCGATCCCGCCCATCGTGACATCGCGTCCGCCAAGCGGCGCCATTATGAAGGCGTCCGTATAGGACAGGACGGGGCCGTCCTGCGCCGCGCTGGCATCATTGGAGGTAGGCTGACAGGCCGCGATCAGGGCAGGGGCGAGAAGCAGGGAGGCGAGAACGACGCGCATCTTGGGTACCTTTTTAAAAGATCAGCCCCGGATGTGGGACGACATCAGGGCCGCCAGAAGCCGACCAGTTGACGCACCTCGTCCATGATCGGTGCGGCAATCGCATTCGCCTGCTCTGCGCCTTGCCTGAGAGCCGCATCAATCTCGCCCGGATTGTCCATCAGCTCGCGCATGCGGGCTGTGATTGGGCCGAGATGATCGACGGCGAGATCGGCCAGCGCCGGCTTGAAGGTGCCAAAGCCCTTGCCGCCATATTCGGCGAGGACCTGTTCATCGGTCATGTCGGCCAGTGCCCCATAGATGCCGACGAGGTTTGCGACTTCCGGCCGGCCTTCAAGCCCCCCCTTGTCACTCGGCATGTCGCCTAGCGTGTCCGTCTTGGACTTCTTGATCTTGCGGGCAATCGTGTCGGCGTCATCGATGAGATTGATCCGGGAGTTTTCCGCCGGATCGGATTTCGACATCTTCTTGGTGCCGTCCTTCAGAGACATGATCCGCGCACCGGGGCCGTCGGTCAGCGCTTCGGGTAGCGGGAAGAAGCCGGGCGCGTCAAAGTCGCGATTGAAGCGGTCGGCGATGTCGCGCGACAGTTCAAGGTGTTGCTTCTGGTCCTCTCCGACCGGGACATGCGTGGCCTTGTAAGCGAGAATGTCCGCAGCCTGCAGGACAGGATAATTGAACAGGCCAACCGATGCGCGTTCGGCATCCTTCCCCGATTTTTCCTTGAACTGGATCATCTTCTCGAGCCAGCCCATGCGCGCCACGCTATCAAAAACCCAGGTCAGTTCCGTGTGCGCCAGCACTGAGGATTGCGCGAAGAGCACTGATTTTCCTGGTTCGACCCCACTCGCTAGCATCGCCGCGGCAATCTGCCGGGTCTGGTTCGCCAGCTGCGACGGGTCGAACGGCATGGTGATCGCGTGTAGGTCGACGACACAGAAGACGCAGTCCCAGCCCTCATTCTGCAGCCGGGTGAATTTCTGCAGGGCACCGAGATAATTTCCAAGGTGGAGATTACCGGTGGGCTGGATACCGGAGAAAACGCGTTGCGGCCCGGTATAGGCTGGGGTCTGTGTATCGCTCATGGCGCCGCCAATAGCGCAAGGGTCTAGCCGCGCCTAGCCCCTCCTTACGCATTTGCCTGCCTGTCAATCAATGGTCTCAACTTGATCCAGGTCGATAAACGGGCCGTCCGTGTAATGGCAGTAGCCCATAACCATTACGACACCTTCCACGTAAAGGTCAGAACAATCGAAGATCTTGCCTGTCAGTCGAAGCTTACTGCCGTGAAGAGAGCTAACCCGCTCCATCAGCTCTTCCGGCCCATATATACCCAGTCGCCGCTTCGCTATTCGATTATTCTGAGCTGGATACCTCACCTTCAAATCTGATTTGCGATAGAATAATGCGCGCGCAGTTGCGTATCCTTCCACTGTGACGCATGCGCTTTCAAATTCGAAGGGGGACTTAAGAACGTCGCGGAGGCTGATCTCCTTGGTGTTGCTCGGCGTGCAATATCCTTCTGCCGCTGCGGCACCCTGCCCGAATGACATCGGCGCACCGACCAAGAGACACAAGCTGAAGACCAGGGTAACTCTCATGAAACGAATTATGACGCGCCTGCGAATCCAAACAATCAGCTTTTTTTGGCAGGCTTGAGCTCGCTGAGGCGGATTGCGCCGAACAGGATGGCGAAGACACCATAGGCGGCCGCGCCCGCTGCAGCGATGGCCAGCGCCGCGAGGAATTTGGAATCGAGCGTGTAGAGTTTGACCGTCTCGCGCATCCCGGAGAGATACCAGAGCAGCGCGGCCAGCGCTGCGGACGCCACAAGCACACTGGCCAGCCGCGTTACAAGCCTTGCGCCCGGCGTGTACCAGTCGCGGCGGCGCAGCGTCAGGAAGAGCAGCCCCGCATTCACCCAGGCCGCCGTGCTGGTTGCGATGGCCAGGCCCGGGAAGCCTGCCACGCCCTTTGACTTCAGCCAGAAGAACAGGCTCGCGCCAAGCACGGTATTCACGGCGACCGAGATCAGCGAGAAATTCATCGGCGTCTTTGTGTCTTCGCGCGCAAAGAAGCCCGGCGCGAGGACCTTGATCAGCACGAAGGCGGGCACGCCCCAGCCGAAGTGGAAGAGGGCGCGGGCGGTCTGCATGGCATCTGCAGAGGTGAAATCGCCGCGCGTGAAGAAGCCATCGACGAACAGGAACGGCGCTGCCATGAGCGCGGCCGCGGCCGGCATGGTCAGCGCCATGGCAAGGCCAACGCCATTGTCCATTACGGCTTGCGAGCTGGCATCGTCATCGGAACGGGCAGCACGGGCAAGACGCGGCAGGATAGCTAGGCCAACCGCCACGCCGACAAGGCCGAGCGGCAGCTGGTAGAGCCGATCCGCCGAGTACAGCCACGTCTTTGCGCCTTCCTCGAAGCTGGCGAGCGACTGGCTGACAAGGATGTTGATCTGCATGCCGGAGGCGGCAATCGTGCCGGGAATGGCCAGCGCGGCGACGCGTTTCACGCCGGGCGTGATCTTCGGCAGGCCAAGGCGCAGCCGGATTTTCTGGCGCGACACGCCATACCAGAGCAGGGCGACCTGCAGCGCGCCAGCCACTGTCACCGCAATCGAAAGCGATCGGGCAACCTCGTAATTGTCGCCGCCAAAGAAAGCGGCTGCCAAGAGCGAGAGATTGAGCAGGGTCGGCGCCCCGGCCGACATGGCAAACCGTCCGGCAGAATTGAGAATGCCCGACAGGAGCGCCGCCAGCGCCATAAAGGAGAGGTATGGCATGGTGATCTGTGTCAGCGTGATCGCCAGCGGGAAATGGACCGGATCGTTCCTGTAGCCGCCATGCAGCGCCAGCATGATCCACGGCATCGCGATCTGCGCGAGAATGACGAGTGCGATCGTAACGGCGAGCAGGCCGCGCAACGTCTCCTCGGCGAGTTTTCGGGCGGCCTCTTCGCCTTCGGCCTCCAGCGTGCGGGCATAGGCGGGCACAAAGGCTTGCGCGAAGGCGCCTTCTGCAAACACGCGCCTGAAAAGGTTAGGAAACATAAGCGCTGTAAAGAACGCATCCGCGACCGGTCCAGCGCCAAGTTTTGCTAGGATTACGGCATCGCGAAGAAAACCGAGCGCGCGGCTGCCAAGTGTCCACACAGATTGCGTGAGCGTATTCCTCAGGACACTCATGAAGCAGCGCTCTCCGTTATGAGATCAGAAACTGTCAGCCGCATTTGCCTGTTTGAGGCGGCGGGCTGGTGTGCGCGGGGCTTCAGGTTCATCGCGCTTCAGAACGTCCAGAAGTTGCTCTTTGAGTGACGATATCTTGTCGGCGTTAAAATTGTCCGGCAGCTGGACATAGAAGGCGTCGAAGACGCGTTCGCCATAACTGCCGACATGCGCTGAATGGATCGAGATGTTCTGATCTGCGAGCACGCTGGCGACATCATGCAGAAGGCCCGGCCGGTCGCGGCCTGCAATGTCGATCACCGTATAGTCGGTCGACAGGGCCTCATCGATCTCAACCTGCGGAATGACGAGGAACGCCGCATGGCGCCGCGACGCGGTATTCGGGATCTGCTTGAGAGGCTCATTGCTCGTCATCGCCTTTCGGACTTCGTCCTCAAGCCGTTTGAGCCGCTGAGGATCGCCGGCCGCAAAGATCGCGCCCTTGCCATCCTGCAGGATGAAGACGTCGACGATAAAGCCGGAGGAACCGGTAAACACCTGCGCGGAGACGACATTGGCGCCCTGGGCGGCAATGGTGCCGGCCAGGCGGGAAAACAGGCCGAGCCTGTCCTGGCCTGCGACCAGCAGGGATACCCCGCCGCCATCGGCACGGATCTTGGCCGAGACGACAGGCGACTCGCGGCCCTGCTCGAGTTTGGACGCATGGTCTTCCAGTTCATCGACATCGAAGCCGGTCCAGTAGGCCGGATCCATGTCCTGCATGACTTGCGGGATGGTGCCGATCCGTTCTGTGAGTTGTTCGCGGGTCAGCGCCGCGCGCCCGGCAAGCTCTGCTGCAACGCCGCGCTCATCGGTCCGCCCGCCGCGCAGGGCTGCTTCAGTGTTGTGGAACAGGTCCTCCAGCAGCTGGCCTTTCCAGGCGTTCCAGATGCCGGGGCCGACGGCGCGAATGTCTGCAATGGTGAGGATGTAAAGGAGACGCAGGCGCTCGACCGAGCCGACCATTTCGGCGAAGCGGACAATCGTGGCGGGATCGGCAATATCGCGTTTCTGCGCGGTCTCGCTCATTTCCAGGTGATGGCCGACAAGCCAGGCGATCAGGTCCGTCTCGGCGTCCGAGAGGCCGAGCCGCTTGCCCGCCTTTGTCGAGGTCTTGGTGCCTTCAACCTGCTGGTCGCCATGGCCTTTGCCAGTGTCGTGCAGGAGCATGGCAAGGTAGAGCACCTGTTTGTTCTCGATGCGCTGAAAGAGGCGGTGGGCGAGCTCGAAGCCTTCGCCCGGTTCGCGGTCCATTTCAGCCATGTATTCGATCGCACGGATGGTGTGCTCGTCCACGGTAAAGTGGTGATACATATTGAACTGGGTCTGCGCGACGATGCCGCCAAATTCCGGCAGGAAGCGGCCGAGCACATCGGCTTCGTTCATTCTGTGCAAGGCGAGGGCAGGATCCTTGCCATCGACGAGAAGCTTCAGGAACAGGTCGCGCATCTCTTCATTGTGGCGGGTCTTGGAATTGATCAGCCTCGATTTGCGTGTTGCGAGCGTCATCGCGTCCGGATGGATGTCGTATCCGGTTTCGTCGGAGATCGCGAACAGGCGGACCAGATTGGCCGGGTTCTTCTTGAAAACATCGTCCTCGGCGACATTCAAGCGCCCACCATCGAGAACAAAGCCCTTTTCAGGCAAGGGCTTGGGGGCGCCGGACGGAATGAAGCGGCGCCAGCCTTCCGGCTTCTTCTTGTGTTCGGCTTCGAGCTTGGCGGCGAGGATACGCGTCAAGCCGCCGACATCCTTCGCGACCAGGAAATAGTGTTTCATGAACCGCTCGACACCGAGTTGTCCTGACCGGTCCCGATAGCCCATGCGCGAGGCGATTTCTGGCTGCAGGTCGAAGCTGAGACGCTCTTCGGCCCGGCCCGTGACATAGTGGAGATGGCAGCGCACCGTCCACAGGAAGCGGGCGGCGCGAATGAACACGGCATACTCATGCTTGGTGAATGGCCCAGACTGCATCACGTCTTCGAGTGTGTCGCCATCGTCCATATGTTTGACGATCCAGTAGAGCGTCTGCAGGTCGCGCAGCCCGCCCTTTCCTTCCTTCACATTCGGCTCGACGACATAGCGCGTATTGCCCTGTTTGGCGTGGCGCGCATCGCGTTCGGCGAGCTTGTCGGTGATGAACTGGGCGTCCTGGCCCTCAATCGCCTCGGCCCTGAATTTCGCGGCTGTCGTCTCTGACAATGCCTCATCGCCAAACAGGAACCGGGCATCGAGAAGCGACGTCTTGATCGTCACGTCTTCCCTTGAGAGCCGGATACACTCCTCTGGCGTCCGGAAGGCATGGCCGACTTTCAGCCCCATGTCCCACAGCGCATAGAGCATGTATTCGATGACGCTCTCTGCATGCGCCGAGGCCTTGTAGGGCCGGATGAAAAGAAGATCGATGTCACTCGACGGGGCCAGCACGCGCCGGCCATAGCCGCCGGTCGCGAAGACGGCGAGGCGCTCGCCTTCTGTCGGGTTGCTGGCGCGGTGGACGTGAACGGTGACATAATCATAAAGCGCGTGCAGCACTTCATCCTGAACCGCCGAGAGCAGCCTTGCGGTATCCAGACCGTCGGCGCCCTGCTGCAAGCGTTCCTGAGCAATCATCCGGCCGCGGAACAGCGCGCCATGGAGGTGGTTCAGCACTTCCTTGCGGGCGGCCGCTTCGTTGCCGATATTGTCCTGCGCAGCCGCTGTCAGCTTCACGCGCAGCGCGCGGCCATCAATGATGTTCGAGATACGCCATCTGTTCGGCCACGCCTTCCTTGGAAGCTTGCGGTGAACGAGGGATTCGCTTGGATCGGTCATGTGGGCTTATCTAGCGCGAATTCGCCGGTTGTGACCAGCAGGGTTGCAGTGGCCTCTATTCAGCCGACCGCCGTAATGAAATCAGCGCCTGTTCGAACACGCCCTCTGAAGACGCGCAGACGATCTGGGCGCCGAGCTTGGCCTCATTGCCGCGCCAGTCCCGGGCAATCCCGCCTGCGCCTCTCACCACCGGCACAAGGGCTGCGACATCGTGCGCCTGAAGGCCCGTCTCGCAGACCAGGTCCACCGTACCAGCCGCGAGCCGGCCATAGGCATAGGCGTCGAGCCCGTAGCGGGTGACGCGGGCTGTATGGCGCAGGTGTGTCCACGCGCCCTGTTCGGCCGGCGTCATGATGAACGGGTCTGTCGTTGCGATGATGGCGTCGCGCAGGTCGGTGCAGGTCGACACTTTGAGCGGGGTGCGTCCATGGCGGGTTTCCAGAAAACTGCCGGATGGCGCGCCGAAATAGCGCTCACCGATAAAGGGCTGGTCGATAAGGCCAAAAACAGGATGACCGTCCGGATCGACGAGGGCGATCAGCGTCGTCCACACGGGCAAGCCTGCAATAAAGGCGCGGGTGCCATCGATCGGGTCAAGCAGCCAGGTCCATCCGGAGCTTCCTTCGTGGCGGCCGAATTCTTCACCATCAATCCCGTCATCCGGGCGCTCACGTGCCAGGATGGCGCGGATCGCCTCCTCGCCGGCCTTGTCGGCGAGGGTGACCGGGTCATAAGCCGTGCCGGCCGCCTTGTTTTCGGTCTCAACGCCTGTGCGGAAGTGGGGCTGAATCGCTGACCAGGCAGCGTCTGCGAGCTGCCTGGTCAGGTTCAGGATATCATTTTCGTCAATCGCGTGGCTCATGCCTCAGCGCTTTGGGCCAGTGAGCGGGCGCGGTCAAGCAGCGCCGCTATCGCTGTTGTCGGTTTCCAGCGCCTTTGCCAGATCCAGGAGACGGCGGCGTGGCCGTTCACTCAGGCGGTAATAGGCGCGAACCAGTTCAAGCGTTTCTTTCTGGCTCAGAATGTCGCCAGCCATGCCGCCTGCATCATTCGCGGCGAGCAGGTCGTCGGCTTCCATGCCGTCGAAGAAATACTGCACAGAGACATGAAGCGCCCGCGACAGATCGTATAGCCGCGAGGACGTCATGCGGTTGGCGCCGCATTCATATTTCTGAATTTGCTGGAATCGGACCCCCACCTGGCTGGCAAGTTCCTGTTGTGTCAGTCCCAGTAATCTGCGGCGGCGGCGAAGTCGCTTGCCTACGTGCAGGTCGGTCTTGTCCGTCATATCCCGGCTCCCCATCTGGCCCGGGAATCCGTCCCGGAATGAATACGAGGAGAATGGAGAGCAATCTTTGGGCCAGTTTGCTTGATTCCTGTCACTGCATGCAGAAATGCAGACTTTTTTCGTTTGGGACTTGCATTTTGTGCGCCGCACAATAAATTGAACTCAGCACTGCGGTGCTAACGCCTTCTGGCGTTTCCTCCCTTTACCTTATTGGCCGCGCCGGCTTGGTGCGGCCATTTTTTTATCTTTGCTAGGGGCAGAGACGAGAGGAAAGGGCGCAGATCGCCTGCAGAACATTTTGCGCTGCACACATGACAGATTGCATGGACGGTTTGGGCTCTATGGCGTGCTCGTCCATGTAGAGGCCGCGATTGATTTCAATCTGCAAGGCATGAACATGCCGGTTCGGGCGGCCATAGCGCCGCGTCGTATACCCGCCCGCATAAGGGGCATTGCGCACGACGCTGAAGCCGGCCTTCCTGAATTCGCGCTCGGCGAGATTGGTCAGCTGGCTCGTGCAGCTCGACCCGAACCTGTCGCCCAGCACGATATCAGGCAGCTCGCGGCGGCCGGGCTGGTGAGACGGCATTGAGTGGCAGTCGAGCAGGATGGCGCAGCCGAATGTTTCGCGATGCTCGGCGATCTCGCCGGCGATCGCCTGATGATAGGGGCCGTGTACGCCATTGAGCCGGAAGCGCGCATCGGCGGCCGAAATTCTGGACGAATAGATATTCTCCCCGCGCGCGCCGATCCGGGGGAAGCAACCAAGACCAGCCTGCATGCGCGGCGAGGGGGCCGCCACCGGCCCTGGCATGTCACCCTCGATCATGTCCGGGTCCAGCTCCCGGGCATCGCGGTTGAGGTCGACATAGGCGCGCGCATAATTGGCGCGGATCAGGGTCGCGCCAGTCTCGGGCGCCTGGGCAAACAATTCATCGACAAAAGCGTCCTCCGTCCGCCTCAGATCCATGAGCGGCACGCGTAGCTGTTCCAGCATAATATCGGGATAGTGGCTGCCACTGTGCGGCGATGTGCAAATGACA
>NZ_JBARZC010000131.1:0-9895 GCF_049649345.1 Henriciella sp.
CTCCTGGACGGTGCCGGCGTTTGGCGTGAAGACAGACGCCGTGCCTGGACGGCTCAATGAGGGCTGGTTCCTTGTCGAAGAAACAGGCACATTTTACGGCCAATGCTCAGAGCTTTGCGGTAAGGACCATGCCTACATGCCGATCGAGGTCCGCGTTGTAGAAGTGGACCAGTATGAAGCCTGGATCGAAAGCCTTAAATCAGGCGAGTTCGACGCTGCTTTCGATGCCATTCGCCCCGCCATTAGTGCCAATAACGACACGCCGACGGACGCTCAGACGCGCCTCGCCCAGGCCCAATAGGATTTCAGAGGGATATCTGACATGCCAATGGATCAAGTTTCAGTCGCTCACGACGATCATGCCCACGACCACAAGCCGGGCTTTTTCACGCGTTGGTTCCTTTCTACGAACCACAAGGATATCGGGACGCTGTATCTGGTGTTCGCGCTCTGCGCGGGCATTGTCGGCTATACGCTTTCCGGCCTGATCCGCTGGGAGCTCGCGGAGCCGGGCATCGGCCCACTGACGGGCCTCATGGAAATGTTCGGCTATCAGGGCGACCAGGCGATCGAGCACGCCAAACACTTTTATAACGTCGTGATCACCTATCACGGCCTCATCATGATCTTCTTCATGGTGATGCCGGCGCTGATCGGTGGTTTCGGTAACTGGTTCGTGCCGCTGATGATCGGTGCGCCTGACATGGCGTTCCCGCGCATGAACAATATTTCCTTCTGGCTCACAGTCGCAGCCTTCATCATGGCGTGTACCTCCATGATGATCCCTGGCACGGGTCAGTTTCTCGGCTTTGGTGGTGGCTGGGTGCTTTATCCGCCCCTGTCCAGCACTGTAGGACATCCCGGTCCATCCATGGACCTGTTGATCCTGTCGCTTCACACGGCCGGTATCGCGTCCATTCTCGGCGCCATCAACTTCATCGTGACCATTCTGAATATGCGCGCGCCTGGCATGACCATGCACAAGATGCCGCTGTTTGCGTGGTCTGTGCTGGTAACCGCTGTACTGCTGCTGCTTGCATTGCCGGTGCTCGCTGGCGCACTGACCATGCTGCTGACCGACCGGAACTTCGGCTCGCAGTTCTTTGATCCGTCCGGCGGCGGCGATCCGATCATGTTCCAGCACCTGTTCTGGTTCTTCGGGCACCCCGAGGTCTACATCATGATCCTGCCGGCCTTCGGCATCATCTCGCACATCGTGTCGACCTTCTCCAAGAAGCCGGTCTTCGGCTATCTCGGCATGGCCTACGCCATGGTCTCGATCGGTGCGATCGGCTTCATCGTCTGGGCCCACCACATGTATACGGTCGGCATGCCGTCCGACATGAAGGCCTATTTCGTGGCCGCGACGATGGTCATTGCGGTTCCGACTGGCATTAAGATCTTCTCATGGATTGCGACCATGTGGGGCGGCTCGATCGATTTCGAAGTGCCCATGGTCTGGGCCATCGGTTTCATCTTCCTGTTCACCGTTGGCGGTGTGACGGGCGTGGTTCTTGCCAATGCCGGTATCGACCATGCCTTGCATGACACTTATTATGTCGTTGCGCACTTCCACTATGTGCTGTCGCTCGGCGCCGTCTTCGGCCTGTTTGCGGGCTGGTATTACTGGTTCGAGAAGATGTTCGGTGTGAAATACAATAAGACAATCGGCTACGCCCATTTCTGGACGATGTTCGTCGGGTCGAACCTGCTCTTCTTCCCGCAGCACTTCCTCGGGCTGAACGGTATGCCGCGCCGCTATATCGACTATGCAGACGGTTTTGCGGGCTGGCACTTCTGGTCATCCATGGGCTACGCCGTTACCCTGGTGGCCACGCTGCTCTTCTTCGTCGGCTTGATCGAGGCGGCCATACGCCGCCGCAAGGCCGCTGCAAATCCGTGGGGCGAGGGTGCCACGACACTTGAGTGGACGCTGCCCTCGCCGCCGCCATTCCACCAGTTCAATGAACTGCCGGAAGTGAAGCCTGAACATCATCCCTAAGGGCCAGGCGGCGTAAGAAAATTCAGGGGCGGCCCTTTGCGTTCATGACGTGAAGGGCCGTTCGCTATCAATCCTTCAGGATCAGACATGGCTAACATCAACACTGCAGACAGCCTTCAAGCCGCGCCCCGTCACGCGACCGCCGCCGACTACATCAACCTGATGAAGCCGCGGATCATGATGCTGGTCGTGTTTACCGCTTTTGCCGGTCTGGTCGCGGCGCAAAGCATGACGGGCGTATCGATGAACCCGATCATGGCAGGTATTGCGACGCTGGCTGTCGCGCTTGGCTCGGGCGCGGCTGGCGCGATCAACATGTGGTATGACGCCGATATCGACGCGGTGATGAAGCGCACATCGACGCGGCCCATCCCGTCCGGCGCCGTGCCGCGCGACGAAGCATTGACCATGGGCCTCATCATGTCGGGCGTGTCCGTGCTGATGATGTGGCTGGCCTCGAATACGCTCGCCGCGTTGCTGCTGGCTGGGTCGATTGCCTATTATGGCTGGTTCTACACCATGCTCCTGAAGCGCCGCACGCCGCAGAACATCGTGATAGGGGGCGGAGCAGGGGCCTTTCCGCCCGTCATCGGCTGGGCCGCCGTCACGGGCAATGCGCCGCTCGATGCCTGGATTCTCTTTGCCATTATTTTCTTCTGGACACCGCCGCACTTCTGGGCGCTGTCGCTACTGGCGCATGGCGAGTATGCCAAGGCGAATGTCCCCATGATGCCGGTCACGCACGGCGCGAAAGCGACGCGTAACCAAATCCTGGGCTATACAGTGCTCTTGGCACTGCTGGGCCTGGTGCCGGTCCTGACAGGCCTTGGCGGCGCGCTCTATGGCGTGACGGCTATCCTTCTCGGCAGCACTTTCCTGTGGCTCGCACTCGGTGTTTGGAAAAGCAGGGCAGGCGAAAAGGACGCAGAACCCGCCGACTTCAAGAAAGCCAAAGGGCTGTTTGCCTTCTCGATCCTCTATCTTTTCATCCTGTTCGGTATGATCATTGTCGAGCACGGGTTTGGGGCCTTTGTCGCCATTCCGGGAGTTGCCTGATGGCCGACCCGGTGCAGCCTGATCAAGTACACGCCGATGATGCTGGCCGCCGTGCGGCCCAAAAGCGGCGCAATCTCTGGCTTGGACTCGCCCTGTTCGCCTTTGTGATCATTGTCGGCCTGACCACGGTCATCCGTCTCGGTGATGCAGAACTCGGCCCAGATGGCGGTCTTTACTGGCACAATCCGCCGCAGGACAACACATCAGAGCCTATGCCAGACTTGCCTGAGCAGGACGGACCATCCGGTGAGGGGCAGCAATGAACAACAGGATGATCGCAATCGGTCTCGGTGTGGTCGGGCTCGGCATGCTCGGCCTCGCCTTCGCATCAAAGCCGCTTTACGACACATTCTGCCGCGTGACAGGCTTTGGCGGGACCACGCAGATCGCCGAGGCGGCGCCTGAAGCCATCATCGACCGTGAGATGACCATCCGGTTCGACGCCAATGTCATCAATGCGCCCGTGATGTTCAGGCCTCTTCAGACCAAGATGACTGTCAGGCTGGGCGAGCATGGCCTGGCCTTCTTTGAAGTCACCAATACGTCCGATCACGATATCAGCCTCATGGCCTCCTACAATGTGACGCCGCATAAGGCCGGGCTTTATTACAACAAGCTTGAATGCTTCTGTTTCGAGGAGCGAATCGTGAAGGCTGGCGCCACGAAAAAGCTGCCGGTCGTCTTCTTCGTTTCGCCGGAAATGAGTGAGGAGCGCAACATGGATGATGTGCGCACGATCACGCTTTCCTATACTTTCTATCAAACTGACAGTTTCGAGGGTGCGGCGAATTCAGCTGCGCTCAATTGAACTGTTGCGACTCTGCTGAACCGCGCGCTAAAAGCGCCAAAACATATGAAGACTCGAGGAATTGTGGCCCATGGCTCATGATGAAGTGAAACACGATTACCACCTTGTGAACCCGTCGCCATGGCCGCTGATTGGCTCAATGGCACTGGTTGTCCTTGCGCTCGGCGCCGTGACCTTCATGAAGGGCCTGTTTGGCATGCCCGAAGGCAGCCCATGGCTGCTGATCATCGGTTTCGCCATGGTTGGCTATGTGATGTTCGGCTGGTGGCGCGAAGTCATCAAGGAAAGCCGCGGGGGCGATCACACGCCTGTCGTCCAGATCGGCCTTCGCTATGGCATGATCCTGTTCATCGCTTCGGAAATTATGTTCTTCGCCGCCTGGTTCTGGAGCTTCTTCGAGTTTGCAATCTTCCAGGGCGCCCGGGTCGGCGAGACATTCGATGTTACCAATCCGCTTTATAGCGACGCTCTTCAGGCCGTGGGTGGCCAGTGGCCGCCGGCTGGTGTCGAGGTGTTCGACCCGTTTCACCTGCCCCTGATGAATACGCTCGTCCTGCTTTTGTCTGGCGTGACCGTGACCGCCTCTCACCACGCTTTGCAGCATGGGGACCGCAAGCAGGCGATATTCATGCTCGCGATCACGATTTTGCTCGGCGTAAGCTTCACCGGCCTTCAGGTGCTCGAATATACGCATGCTGGATTCAGCTTCGACGGCACGATCTATGGCTCGGCCTTCTTCATGGCGACCGGCTTTCACGGTGCGCACGTTGTGATCGGCACGATTTTCCTTGCCGTCTGCCTCATCCGATTGATGAATGGCGGAATGTCGGCCAAGAAACATCTCGGTTTCGAATTCGCTGCCTGGTACTGGCACTTCGTTGACGTGGTGTGGCTGTTCCTGTTCGCCTTCGTCTATGTAATCCCGTATCTGGTGCTGGGCCACTAGGGTCCGGTGAACCGAGCCGTTTCTCCTATCTCCGCCGGGCTCGCCTGCCGGTGCCCGGAGTGTGGAGAGGGGCCGGTGTTCAAAACCTATCTCGGTCTCGCCCCGTCTTGCACAGCATGCGGGGCTGACTTTTCCAAAGCCGATGCCGGGGACGGACCTGCTTTCTTCGTCATGTTCCTTTTGGGGATCCTGATCATGCCGCCCGTTCTTCTGGTCCAGGCCGTGTTCAATCCGCCGGTCTGGGTCCATGCGATCCTGTGGACGCCTGTAATCGTCATTCTCGCGGTGTTGCTGTTGCGGCCGTTCAAATCCCTGATGTTTGCGCTTCAATGGAAAAACAGCGCAGAGCAAGCCACGTGGAACGACTCGTCGGCGGCAGAGGAGCCGCGAGACGAATGACGTTCCGTCCAATGCCGGTGCTGAGCGTGCTGACCCTGATCAGCCTGGCCATACTGATCTGGCTGGGAAACTGGCAGTATGGCCGCTACACCGAGAAGCTCGATCAGGCACCGCAACAGGCTTCACAGTTCAGGCCTGTGCAGGTCTCGATTGTGAAAGATGAAAGCGCCATGGCCCAGCAGGTCTACGGCATCGTCGATGGCGAAGCGGTCTGGCGCCGATATGTGCCCGCCAGGGTCGATGGGGAAGATGGCGTGCTTCTCGCACTCGTCGACGCCACATCCGGTACAGCACCTGTGCCGCTCGCCGTGTCCGGCGTTGAGGACTTCGAGCGCGTTTCGAACGTCTTCCAACGCAAAGCGCAATCAGGCGGGATTGCCCGTTCGAACCGGCCAGAAGATAATATCTGGTATGGTTTCAATGGACCGGCCATGCTCGCGCAGCTAGGGTTTGACCAGGACGCCGTCCGCGTCGTTGAGCCGGATACGATCACGCTGCGTCTTGCAGACGATGCGTCCCGCAGCCGGCAGACCGCGAACCCGTATGCAACTGAAGCTGTCCGTGACCCGCTACCGCCGGAACGCCATTTTGGCTATGCGCTGACATGGTGGGGGATGGCGCTCGCGCTGCTCGGCGTGTACGCCGCCTTTCATCACGCCCAAGGCAGGCTGCGCTTCAAGGGGGAGTAGATGAAATTCATTTCGACACGGGGGCAGGCTGAGCCTGTCGGTTTTGTGGATGCCTGTCTTGCGGGCCTGGCGCCAGATGGCGGGCTTTACGTGCCCGAAGCATGGCCGCAGATAGAACCTGCCGGGCCAGATGAGACCTATGTCGATGTTGCCGCGCGCATCATCTCCGCTTTTGCTGAAGACGAGTTGCCCGCTGAGACGGTGAAAGCCATCTGCGAGCGGGCCTATGCGAGCTTTGCGCACCAGTCTGTCGCCCCGCTCGTTCAGACCGGTCCGAACGCGTTCATGATGGAACTGCATCACGGGCCGACGCTCGCCTTCAAGGATGTGGCGATGCAGCTCATCGCGCAGCTGTTTGATCACGTGCTTGGTGAGCGCGGCGAGCGGATGAGCGTGACCTGTGCCACCTCGGGCGACACGGGCGGTGCAGCGGCGGCCGCCTTTGCCGGCGCGGCCCATGTGGACCTCTTCATCCTGCACCCATTCGAACGGATTTCGCCTGTCCAGCGCTTGTTCATGACGACGACTGGCGCGGCCAATGTTCACAATCTTGCTCTGGATGATGATTTCGACACCTGCCAGTCCATCGTGAAAGGCCTGTTCGCTGATCGCGCTTTTGTCGCTGAGGCGAGCCTGTCTGGTGTGAACTCGATCAACTGGGCGCGTATTGCGGCGCAATCGGTCTATTACGCGACGGCGCAGGCTGCGCTAGGCTCTGGCCGGCCACTTCGATTTGTCGTGCCGAGCGGCAATATGGGCGATGCGCTTGCTGGATATGTCGCAGCCCGCTGCGGCCTGCTGGCTGGGTTTGAGGGCGTCTGCGCGGTGAACGAGAATGATACGCTGGAGGTCCTCTTCTCGGAGGGCCGAATGAAGCGCGACCAAGCCGTTTCCACCCCAAGTCCGGCGATGGACATTTCCGTACCCAGCAATTTTGAAAGGCTGGCCTTTGAAGTGTCCGGCCGTGATGCGGAGCTCGTGCGCGGCATCTACGACCAGTTCGCCCAGAGCGGGGACGTCACACTGCCGCAGAGAATTTCAGGGCCGCTCAATTGTAGCGGTTTGTCGTCCCGATCGGTTTCGAATGAGGAAACCCTCGCGGAAATGACCAAAGTTCTCGAAGAGACAGGCTGGTCGATCTGTCCCCACAGCGCAGTCGGGACTTTCGTGGCGAGAAACATTCCGCAGAGCGACGCGCTGACAGTTGTCCTGTCTACCGCTCATGCCGCAAAGTTTCCTGAGACCGTCAAGGAGGCTACCGGTCGCGACGCGCCTCTGCCAGACCGCGTGGCGGGCCTGCTCGACCGAAAAGAAGTGTTTGAGCGCGTAGACGCGGACATCGGCACGGTCCGGAAATTCATCCTGAAGAACCAGCGATCATAATTCCCCTCGTCAGGCGAGCCGTCAGGCACTAGGTTTCGGGGAATGCGAAGCGCCTCAGACACAAAAGTCGGCCACTGGAATTGGGAGCCGAAGGCCAGGCGGCTCGATATCGACCCGCTGCCGCAATCCTCCCTGGACGATATCGGCGGCAGCTGGACGCTGGATTCGCTCGGCGTGCTTCTCGACGGGCTGAGCCGCAGCCGGCTGGAGCGGGCCCTCGATCCGTCCCGTATGCATGATGAGCGATTTGCCTGCGTGCTGGGCCTGTCCAATGGCGGGGCGATCAGGCTCATTGGTGAGTTCGGCGCCGACGGGTCAGCTCGCGGAGATCTCATACAGGATATCGATCCGGGTTTGAGGTTCGCTGGGGCACCGGGGCCGGGGCTGGAGGCCGTGTTTCAGCCAATTGTATCGCTCTCGACAGGTCATATTTCAGGCTTTGAGGCGCTGGCGCGCTGGGATGGCGAGGCGCCTGAAAATCATTCCGGCGAGACAGGGATTGGAGATGCGGCGCTCGCGCCGAACATGCTGATCCGCGCGAGTGAGGCGCTGTCGCTCTGGCGCAAGGAGGGCGTCGGCGAACACCTGTTCGCCAACGTCAATCTCACCGGGCGCGATCTTGGACGCGAAGACCTTGCTGGGCTCGTTGAAGCGCTGGTCTCGGGCCACGGCTTTGCGCCCGGACAGCTGCGGATCGAACTGACCGAGCAGGCCGCGCTGAGAGACGCTGATGCGGCGGTCCGCGTGGCGACGGCGTTCAAGAAAGCCGGCGCCGGTGTGATCCTTGATGATTTCGGCTCAGGCCATTCATCGTTTTCATGGCTCGCAGCCTTGCCGGCCGATGGGCTGAAGATCGATCCTGAGCTCACCCGCCAAATTGGAAATCCCAAAGTGAACGTGATCCTGGAGACCGTCACGCTTCTCGCCTCACGTCTGAAAATGAGTGCCACGGCAGAGGGGATCGAGGATTTGCAGCAGATTGGCAAGCTGAGGAGTCTGGGCTTTCACTATGCGCAGGGATTTGCCTTCTCTCGGCCGATCAGCGCTGACGAGGCCATCGGCTTGCTCAGGCAATAGAGGGTCAGGCGTTTCCACCCGCTGCGTGCAGTCGGGCCGGATCAATACCGATCTTGTCGAGCGCCCGTTCCCATTTAGCCGAATGCTCGTCGCTATAGACGAGATCGGCTGCAAGCGTCCCTATGATCCAGGAATTCTGTGCAATTTCGGTTTCAAGCTGGCCCGCGCCCCATCCTGAATAACCGAGCGCCATGGTGGATTCCCTTGGCGCGTCGCCCGATGCGATGGCTGTCAGGATGTCCCTTGTGGCGGTCAGACAGACATCTTCTCCAATGTCCATCGTGGCGCCGTCCGAGTGAAAGTCGTTGGAATGGACGACGAAGCCGCGGTCTGTGCCGACCGGTCCGCCATTTAATACGGCCTGATCCGGCACACGTATATCCTGCTCGATCCCCAGTTGTGACAGCAATTGTGGCAGCGTCAGGTCGTCCATCGGCTTGTTGAGAACGATGCCCATGGCGTAGTCGGGCTCATGCGCGCAAACGAGGATAAGTGAACGAGAAAATCTCGGATCGCCGATCCCCGGCATCGCAATGAGCAGTTTTCCAGTCAGATCGTCCGACATGTCTGATCTTCCTCTATAATGAAGAGGCTGACGCAGCGAACGCGAATTGGCAAGCCTTTGATTGATCCGGTGGACCTGAATGCCTAAGTAACGGGCAGATTTAAAGGAGATACAGATGACAATCCAAGTGGGCGAAAAAGTGCCGGACGCCGTTTTGATGGAGATGACCGACAATGGTCCTGAGCCACGCAAGACGGCTGACATATTCTCGGGAAAGACCGTTGCTCTGTTTGCCGTGCCCGGCGCGTTCACGCCGACCTGTTCGGCCAAGCACCTCCCGGGATTTATCGAGAAATCCGAAGCGCTTCACGGCAAGGGCGTCGATGATATCGTCTGCACGTCTGTCAACGACGTGTTCGTGATGAACGCCTGGGGCGAGCAGGCAGGCACAGACGGTAAAATCCGCATGATGGCCGATGGCAACGGTGCTTTCGCCGAGGCGCTGGGTCTTGAAATGGATGCGAGCGGGTTTGGCATGGGCGAGCGCTCAAAGCGTTATTCGATGCTTGTGAAAGACGGCGTCGTCGAGCAACTGAACGTCGAAGATGGCGGGGAATTCAAAGTCTCCAGCGCGGACTATATGCTCGGGCAAATTTGAGTCCCGAATCTGTGCGAACCAGTTTACGAGCGGCGTGTACCAGATCGGTACACGCCGTTTTTTCTGGGTAATTTTTATTGAAAAACGGCAAAAGTGTGCCGATGTTAATGTCAGGTATTAGGAGGGAAGCCTGAATGGAACCATCATTTGTGGTCGCAATTATCGTGGCAGTCGCTGGCCTCGTCCTGCTGACATCGGCCGTCAAGGTCGTGCCGCAGGGTTATAATTTCACGGTCGAGAATTTCGGCCGTTACACTCGGACATTGAACCCCGGACTTCACTTCATCGTTCCGTTCTATCAGCGCGTGGGGCGCAAGATGAATATGATGGAGAGCGTGCTCGACATTCCGACACAGGAAGTGATTACCAAGG
>NZ_JBARZC010000132.1:0-1780 GCF_049649345.1 Henriciella sp.
GCTCCAGAAGAAGACCTATGAACGGTTCGGCCTCAACCAGAGACAGATCGATCTCATCGCCGAGGCGACCCCGAAACAGGACTATTATTTCCAGTCTCCGGATGGCGCGCGTGTCTTCGATCTTGGCCTCGGTCCGATCGGCTTGGCGATCTGCGGCTCGTCCGATCCTACCAGCCAGGCGCTGATTGACAGACTATGCGACGAGATCCCACCGCACGATTTCGCGCAAGCCTTCCTTGCCGCAAGAGACCTACGCTGGGCAGGAGATCTTCTTTCCCGCTGGCCCGGCCATGGCTCGCCTGTCGCGCTCGCCGCAGAATGACCTGCCTGCATGATCAAGCCACCCCAGGGTCGACCGCTCCATTACCTCACCCATCACAAGATATCCCTTGAACATTTACCGGCATTTCTGTATTTTGCCGGTAAATGACGATTTCAGAACTGCCTCTAATTATCCAGACCAGCTACGCCGAGCTAATTGATCAGCTGCGAGTCCATGCTGCGTCGAACTTCCCGGAAGGCTCCACTTTCAGGATGCGAAGGATTTCAGGCAAGGCCTATTGGTACGTCCAGGAGCCGACCGGCCCAACAGGCCGGCCGCCCGAGCGCTATCTCGGCGTCGACACGCCCGAACGCCGAGAGGCAATTGAAGAGGGCCGACGAGCCAAGGCCGATGCTGATGGCCGCAAAGCCATTATACGAGCTTTAAAAGCCGCTGGCCTGCCAGAACCGGATGGCCTGACCAGCGCCGTCATAGACGCTCTCGCCGCAGCCGGCGTGTTTCGGCTGCGCGGTGTCCTCGTCGGCACTGTCGCATTTCAGACCTATGCCGGATTGCTTGGCGTAAGGCTCCCCGGCACCGCAATCCGCACCGGCGATGTCGACCTCGCTCAGGACTATGGCGTCTCCGTGGCGGTCAAAGAATCGATCGATGCGCCGCTGCTGGAGGTCCTGAAGTCTGTCGATCAGGACTTTCGGCCTGTTCCCTCGATCGCCGGGCCGAATGTCGTCTCGGCCTATACGCGTCCTGGAGGCTACCGGGTCGATGTCCTGACGACAAACCGCGGCGCCGAGCGCGACGACCCGGTCAACTTGCCAAGTCTGAAAACAGACGCCGTCGCCCTCCGCTTCCTCGACTACCTTTTGCGAGATACGGTCGAAGCAGCGGTGCTCTCGCGCTTCGGCACGCTCGTCAACGTGCCAGCGCCGGAGCGGTATGCCGTCCACAAGCTCATCGTTTCGACCCTGCGCAAGGAATCGGGAGAAAGCGCCGCCAAGGCAGACAAGGATATCGCCCAGGCCGGTCTCCTGATCGATGCTCTGTTCGCCAAGCGCCGCAAGGCAGATCTGGAGGATGTTCTCCTCGAAGCCGTTGAGCGTGGACCAGGCTGGCGCAGCCGTCTGGAAACGGCATCAGAGCGTTTGAACAACGATCAAAAAGAGCCGTTCACGGAAATACTGAGCAAGACCGTTTCCGGATAGCGCCAACCGGACTCCTGATTGAGCAGGCGTAGCGCACGATCAGGCCGATCATTGCTGGCATAGTTAATCCCCCCACCAAGCGCTGGGCGGGTTTCGCTCTTTCGCCCCTGTCTGCATTAGCCTGTCTCAATTGCGACAGCGTCGAACTTCCGCGAACAGGCCCAATTCCGGAAACTGAGAAGCAAGCGGCGAACACTGGTTCGTCTCCAACCTTGGCAACTGAGATCGATGGTCCGGCTCATGAAACCCCTTCTCTGTTCGACAGCCCTGGCGTGCGCCCTGGCCAGCCCTGTTCTTG
>NZ_JBARZC010000133.1:0-1779 GCF_049649345.1 Henriciella sp.
GGTCAGGATCGTAGCAGCCAGAAAGCTGGCGTGCCTCTGTAGCATCAGCTGACTGGTCAGCTGGAGGTATTCCAAGATCTGGCGCTCACGCCCGACCGAACTGAACCAGCCATCCTTGGCTGCCCAAATCGATCTTACGTTCACCATTCCCATCCCCGAAACCCCTGCTGGCACCACCAGCTTGCGGACACTAGCAGGTTCGTGCTGCCAAAATATGGTCAAATCCTGCCCTTCATCAGGCCCTTCCTCCCTAGCGGATCGCTTGCACCCTCCTCGCCTGCTCAGGCCGCACCTACGCTTTCTTGATCCGGCCGCGGTCGGATGTCGAGGAGCGGCGGAAAGTCGATGTCTGCTCCCGGCACTTCATCGACCGGGCCGAAGACTGGCGTTCGCTCGAGAACAGCCTGCCGCTGCGTGCGCCCTTCCGACATGAGCAGTCTCACAGGCTTGCGCAAACCAGGATACTCACGTGGCTCACTTGCAGTCCTGTAGCCGAGGTAGCGATTGTAGAAGGCGACGTGCTCTGCCCTGACTGGAGCAACCGCCAGATCGACATCGTAGAACATCGTTGCGAGAACGGCGACGCGAAGTGTCAGGAAATGCAAAGGCACATGATCCCGACGCGCGCTCGGATCGACGACGAAGCGGGTCGGATCGAGTACGGTCTTGCCCTCGTCGAGCGAGCCGCGCACCTCTGGAAAAACGTCCAGCGTGGGCGAAATGGGAGCGAGCGGCGTCGCGAGATGCAATCTTACCGAGGCGAGGATTGTACCATCCATTTTGACGGCGACGTGAACGCAGTTCTCAGTTTCGTCGAAGGGATCCGACATCAACTGGCTCGAACTGTCGCCAATAGCCCCCTCGGCTCTGTAGCATTGGTAGCGCAGGCGGCAAACCTCCTCCAATCCGGCATCGTCGTTGACAACTGAATACTGCGTACGCCGCAGGGCTTCGAGCACACGTACGTTCATAACTTTCCCTCGTTTCTTGTGTTATTAAAGGCGTCTTCTAGCGACAACGAGGTCGCTGTAGCCGAGATAGGCCGGGCGCGATCGTAGGACCTCGAAACCTGCCTCGGCAACTTTTCCAGCAAGTTCTCCTTCTTCGTAGGTCCAGTAGTCGCCGGCCTTCTGAGCATTCCGTATTTGCCTGTTTTGCCTTGCGATTTCGCGACCCTGCCACGTGATGCGCGCCGCGCCCAAGAGGCCATGTGTCGCGAACAGGTGCCGCAACAGGTACCGACGCCAATGGGCCAGATCCAGTTCTCGACCCAGATCGATGAGAAACAGCATGCCCCCGGGACGCAGCAGCCCGGCAAGCTGGCGCAACCGCTTCTCTGGGGAGGTCATCGCATAAAGTGCGTGAACACAGATGACGAGGTCGGCCTTCTCCAGCGCATCTGTTTCTTCCATCGACCGTGTGTCGAAAGTGATGTCGTTGTAAGAGGATAGCTTCGATTTCGCGATCGCGATCATTCGCGGATCGGGCTCTATCAGTCGTATCTTGCTGCCGGGGCAAAGTTCGGCGGCGATCTCAGTGTAGTTGCCCGTGCCACCCCCGATGTCGTAAATGACTTCTGGTTGGTCGATTTTGCCGATAAAAGACCTGAAGTCGCCCAGCAGCTCACGATAGGCTGGATTGTGAAGCGACAGAAGGTCGTAGGCCGTCGCATAAGCGCTCCAGTCCGTGTGATCCACGCTATTTTTAGAGAGTTTGTTACGAGCAGAAGGGGCGGACGGCACGCGTAAGTCGCTCGGAAGCATACAAGAGGCCCTCCTG
>NZ_JBARZC010000134.1:0-6811 GCF_049649345.1 Henriciella sp.
GCGCAATCGGGCCGACATCAGTGTCTTCGCTGGTCGGATCGCCGACCTTCAGTTTCGACATGCGATCCTTCATCAGCTCGGTCATCTCGTCATAGACAGAGCCCTCGACGATGATCCGCTTGGCCGCGATGCAGGACTGGCCGGCATTGATGATGCGCGACAGGGTCAGCGTATCAGCGGCTTTTTCGAGATCGGCATCGGCGAGCACGATGGACGGATCGGACCCGCCAAGCTCGAGCACAGCCGGCTTGATCGCGGCACCGGCCGCCGCCGCAACCTTTGAGCCGCCGCGCGAGGAGCCAGTAAACGAGACCCCGCGCACCCGACTGTCGCGGATCACGTCTTCGACGTCCGGGGTCTTCAGATAGAGCGCCTGGAACAGACCGTCCGGCGCGCCAACCTCGCGAAAGCAGGATTCGATCGCCTCGGCGCAGCCTGGCACATGCGGGTCATGTTTCATCAAGCAGGTATTGCCCGCCATCAGAGACGGTGCGGCAAACCGGAACGCCAGCCAGAAGGGGGCATTCCAGGGCAGGATGCCGAGGATCGGGCCGAGCGGCAGATGCTGCACATAGGACAGGCTCGCATCCGACTCGATCACTTCGCGTTCGAGATAGCCCTCGGCATGGTCCGCATAGTGTTCGGCGCACCAGGCCGACTTGTTGACTTCGCCGACAGATTCCTTCTTCGGCTTGCCCATCTCCTCTGTCATGACAGGGCCGAGCGTATCGACATTGTCGCGCATATATTTGGCGACCGCTTTCAGAAGGTCGGCGCGCTCCGAATAGGATTTCGCGCGCCAGTCCCTGAACGCCTTCTGCGAGGCAATCAGCTTGTTCTCGACGCCGGTCGAGGTGTCGGTGTCGACTTTGCGAACAGTTTCGCCTGTTGCCGGGTTCACGGCTTTCAGCATGGGAATCTCCTGGTCGGACGGCCGGCTATTGCGCTGCGGCCCGTCCGTTCTTCGTTTCTGGTTTTGGTTTGCTGGCAGGGGCCTTGGCAGGCGCCTTCAACGTGAATTCCTCGGGCAGGTCGAAGAAGCTCTCGCAGCCGTCTTCGGTGACATGGAACGTGTCGGAAATCCCGACCGTCTTGTCGCCATCGACGCCCCAGACCCACGGAATGACATGGAAGGTCATCCCTTCTTTGAGGATCTGCGGGTCGCCCTGCATCAGGCTGAGAATATAGCCCTCATCCCAGCTTGGCGGGAAGGCGATGCCGATCGAATAGCCGGACCGCGTAATCAGCGAGCCGCCATGCTGGCCGTCATTCACGATATCGCGCACAATCTTGTCTGCGTCGGAGACGGTCAGCCCCGGCTGGACCGCCTCGCGTAGCTCTTTCAGCGCCTTCTGCATCTGGCGCTCGGCGCTCTTCATGGACGAAGAGAGCTCATCCTGCATGACGACAGTCCGCATCATCGCGGTGTGGTAGCGCCGGTAGCAGCCGCCCACCTCAAGGAAGACGTGTTCGCCCTCCTGGACGGTACGGCCTTCCCAGGTCGCGTGACCGATCATCGAGCGCGGACCTGACGTCACATAGGGCATGACGGCCGGCGGTTCGCCGCCTGCTTCGAACATGGCCGCAGAAATCGCCGCGCCGATCTCATTCTCGGTGACACCCGGCTTTGCAACCTCGATCCCGGCCTTCATGCCGGCCTGTGTCGCCCGCGCCGCCTTCTTCATGATCTCGATTTCCGGCTTCGATTTGACCATCCGGCCTTCTTCGACAATGCCGAAACAGTCGATCAGGCGGCCTTTGGTATAGGCCGAGTGGATACGGTCCTGCTGATAGGCTGGCAGAAAGTAGGAGTTCCGCTCATACCCGATCGTGCAATTGTTGAGGCCGAACTCGCGGAAGCTTTCGATCAGGGTCTGGATGGCGTCGCCATTATCGGCAAACGGGCGTGTCTTATCTACCCAGGTGCGCGCATGGACGTTCGACTCCTCCATCTTCCGCGTAACCATGTAGCAGTCGCCGTTCTGTGGCACGACAAGTGCCTGGAAGAAGGAATAACCGGTCGTCTGATAGTCAGTCATGTACATGATGTTCTCGGGGTCCGAGATCACCACGGCATCGAGCCGGCGATCCTTCATCCGCTCGCGCAAGCCTTCGAGGCGCCGCACATATTCTTCGTGCGGGAAGGTCATGTCATCGCGTTGCCTCATGCGGGCACCAGCACGCTTTGCATGGCCTTTTCGAGAAGATCGAGCCCTTCATTGAGATCGCTGTCCTCAATGGTCAGCGGCGGGATGAGCTTGATCACGCGCCCTTCCGAACCGCAGCCACCGACAAGCAGCCCGGTCTGGAAGCATTCAGCCACCACCTTCTTGGCAAAAGCGCCATCCTGGGTGTCGATGCCCTGCATCATGCCCTTGCCGCGAACCTCCATGCCAGGGCCCGCCATCTTCTTCAGGCGGTCTTCCATGATCTCGCCCTTGCGGCGCACATCCTTCAGGAAGCTGTCATCCTTGAAGTATTCCATCGCCACCTTGCCGGCGACGAAGGAAATGCCCTGGCCGCGGAAGGTGCCGGTGTGCTCGCCGGGGGACCAGTGCTTGTCATATTCGGGCTTGTTGAGGTTCATCGCCATGGGCGTGCCGAAGCCGCCGATGCCCTTGGCGAGCGTGACGATGTCCGGGTCGAGATCCATACCGTCAAAGCTGAAATAGGATCCGGTCCGGCCGCAGCCGGCCTGGATATCATCAAGGATGAAGAGCGCCCCACGGTCACGGGCGAACTGGCGGATTTCCTTCAGCCATTTCTCGTCGGCCACGTTCACGCCGCCTTCGGCCTGGATCGGCTCGACCAGAATGGCGGCCGGCGCTTCATAGCCGGAGGACGCATCCTTGTAGGTCTCTTCCATGCCTTCAAGCGGGTGGCCGAACGGAAGACGGTCAACATAGTGCAGCGGCACGCCAGCGGCGTTGCGGAAGTAGGCGTTCGCGGTCGCTGCGAGCGAGCCGAGCGTCATGCCGTGGAAGCCGTTGGTGAAGGCAATGATCCGGTTGCGCCCGGTCGCCTTGCGGGCAAGTTTCATGGCAGCCTCGACCGCATTGGTGCCGGTTGGGCCCATGAACTGGATCTTATGGTCCCAGCCGCGCGGCTTCATGACGGTTTCGATGAAAGCCTTGAGGAATTCGCGCTTCGTGGTCGTCATCATGTCGAGGCTGTGGGGAATGCCGTCGGACTGGAAGAAGTCGACGATGGCTTCCTTCATTTTCGGGTTGTTGTGTCCGAAGTTCAGCACGCCGGCCCCGGCAAAGAACTCGATATACGACTTGCCGCCTTCATCGGTCAGTCGTGCATTGGAGGCTGACTTGAAGACGGTAGGGTAGGTCCGGGCATAGCCTCTGACATTTGATTCCCAGCGTTCGAAGAGTTCCATGTTCAGTGTCCTTTGCGGTTGAGCCGCTCGGCAGCGGCCTCAGGTCTGTTGAGCTGTTGAGTTATCGGGCAATGGCGCCCCTGCGAGGCGCGCATAAATCCGGGTGACGATAGGCAGGAGCCGGTCATTGAAGTCATAGCGCGGCGAATGGCAGGGCTCGTGATGCCCCTGGCCATCATCGGCGCCAATCAGGGCAAAAGCGCCGGGCAGTTCCTTGAGGTAGTAGGAAAAGTCCTCAGACGCCATGATCGGCAAAGGCAACTGGTCAAACTGCCAGTCGGCGCCGAGATCAGCGGCTATCGCTGCGCGCATTTCGCCGGCCTGGTCGCCATGATTGATGGTTGCGTCATAGCGCGGGAAGATTTCGACATCGGCCTTCACACCATAGGCGGCCGCCTGCGCGGTCGCGATTTCGGTGATCATCTGGTCGATCCGCGCGCGGTCTGACGGATCCGCGATCCGGATGGACCCTGCAAGCTTCGCGCTGTCAGGTATCACCGTCTCGCCGCTTGGCGCTTCGATGGAGGTGACGCTGACCACGGCGGCATTCTGAGGCGTGATGCGCCGAGCAATAATCTGCTGCAGCGCCATCGTCACGGCAGAGGCTGCCAGCACAGGATCGCGCGTGTTCTCAGGCTGGCTCGCATGCCCGCCCGCGCCTTGGAGCGTAATGCGGAACGTCCCATTGCCCGCCATCACAGCGCCGTCGGGGCAGACCGCCTTGCCGAACGCGATCGCCGGCCAGTTATGCCAGCCAAAGATCGCGTCGAGCCCTTCGAGCGCGCCATCCTCGATCATCTTTTTTGCGCCATGGCCGCCCTCTTCTGCCGGCTGGAACAGCAGCGTAACAGGCCCCGGAAGCTTGTCTTCATTGGCTTTCAGCCAGGTCGCTGTCGACATCAGCGCCGCCGAATGCCCGTCATGCCCGCAGGCATGCATGCAGCCATCATGGGTCGAGCTATAGTCCCGGCCCGAGGCCTCGTTGATCGGCAGGGCGTCAATGTCTGCGCGCAGGCCAACATGGCGTCCCGGCGCGTCCTTGGCGAGTTTCGCGACCGTACCAGTCCCGGCGCAGGCGCGCCATTCAATACCGAGCGCATCAAGCCTGCTGCGAATTCGCGCTGCCGTCTGCTCTTCTTCCCAGGGGAGTTCGGGATGCTGATGAAGCTCCCGCCGAAAGCTGATGGCATCCGCCATCACATCGTCCCAGCCCATCTGCTGGCCGCGGCGCAGAGCCTCAGCGTCTTCAATTCTCATTGTTTGAGCGTATCAGCTCACGCCATCTATTCAATGGCCACCCTGCGCGCAGTCGCTAGCCGGCAAACCTTGCCCATGTTTTCGAGCCTCATGCCTACAAATCGGACACAATCTCTTTCAAATCATCGAGATAGGGCTCGAACTTCCGCCATTGCTCAAGGCCTGAGCGGTTGATCGGCTGGCGGACCTGTTCGGAGCTGGCGGTGCGTACGGCGCGGTCTGTCTTGTGAAAGTCGAGGCAGGCCTGTTCGAAGGGCAGCGCGCAATGATCGAGGATGCGCCGCACCTCGCCTTCCAGATCATCAACCACATCCTCATGCTGGACGCGCAGCACCTTGCCGGGCAGGACGGCATCCCAATGGTCCATCAGCTTCACATAGAGCCGGTAATAATGGCCGATATCTTCTAGGCTGTAGGAAAACTCCTGACCTTCGGCGAAGAGCTGCTTGAAGCCTGAGAAGCAGCATGCCATCGGCTCGCGCCGTGCGTCGATGATCTTCGCATTGGGCAGGATCAGCTGGATGAGCCCGATATGCCGGAAATTGTTTGGCATCTTGTCGGTGAAGAAAGGCGCGCCCTGGCGGTGGATCGCCGTATTGGCGATATAGTCCTCGCCAAGCGCTTTCAGCTCCTCATCGGGCAGTTCATGCAGGATACGTGGATAGCGGTCCCTGTCCGAGATCTGCTGGCGCCCGCGCAAGCGATGCGCGAGCGAGAGGATGTTGGGCAGCTCGAGCGTGCCATCGACCTGGCTATGGCTGGCCAGGATCTGCTCGATCAGCGTCGAGCCGGCGCGCGGCAGGCCGACGATGAAGATCGGTGCCGGATCATCATGGCCTACCCCTGCCCGGTTCTCGAACAGGTCTTTCGTGCAATGGGTGGTCTGGCCCTCGACCTCGGCTTCCATCTGCTCGGTCGTATAGCGGACCTGCGTCTTCTTCAGCGCATTACCCTGGGAATAAGCCTCGAAAGATGCGCCATACTCGCCGGCATCCTCCAGCGCCTTGCCCCGCGCAAAAGCAATATGGACCCGACCCATGAAGTGCAAATTCGGATCCTGGAGCGCGGCCTGCATCGCGGCGATCTCGTCGGCGCTGAACGTATAGGTCTTGAGATTGGCAAGCGCATACCAGGCGTCGCCATGCAGCGGGGTCACAGCGACCGCGCGCCTGTAGGACGTGATCGCCTCATCGGTCTGGCCGGCCGTCTTCAGCGCATGGCCGCGCGAGGTCAGCGTTGCGAGATCGTCCGGCATGTCCGCCAGCACCTCGTCAAAGATTTCCAGCGCCTCGTCATAGCTGCCGGCCTGCATCGCCTCGATGGCATAGAGCGACTTGAACACCGGATTATCCGGATCACGCTCGAGCAATGTGCCCGCTTCAGCCAGCGCGGCCTCATATTTCTGGCGCTTGCGCAGCACCTGTATCCGGTCGATGCGCAGCTGCGGATTCTCCGGCTCAAGCTCCACGGCCGTCTCGAGCAGGAAGTCTGCATCCTCATGCACGCCGAGCCGCGAGCCGATATCAGCCAGAAGCCGCATGCCTTCGACATGGCGCGGATGCTTCTGCATGAAGGCGCGCGCAATCCTCTCGGCATGGATGATCCGGCCTTCATGGATATAATTCGTCACCGCCAGCAGCTCCGGCGGCAGCGTCTTCAGCCGGTCGGCCTGCGCGCGGGCATGGGCGGCTGCCTCGGCGCGTCCTGAGGCTGAAAGGATTTCCGCCTGCGCCGTCCAGCTCGCCACCAGGGCGGGATTGTAGCGTGTCGCGCGCTGAAAGGCGCCGAGCGCCCCATCGACATCGCCGGTCTTGCGCCGCAAATGACCCTCCTCCTGGAAGGCCCGGCCAAAGTCCGGCGCGGCGCGCTTCAGCCGGTCGAGATAGGCGAACGCGCTGTCGGTATCATTGAGGTAGCGCGCAGACGCGGCCGCCATATAGAGCGCGTCCTGATGGCCCGGCTCGCGCGCAAGAACCTCGCCCAGAAGGCTCGCCGCCTCCTGGAATTTGCCCGCCTGCATCAGGCTGCGCCCCTGTTTGAGCGTATCTGCAGAATCCATCGCCTCGGTCATAGTGTCCATTCAATAGCAATGCAGCGCCCCGAGTAAACGGAGCGCTGCACTTCAGTTCGGTCTGATAGAGGCCGGACTAGTAGTCGTATTTAATA
>NZ_JBARZC010000135.1:0-2571 GCF_049649345.1 Henriciella sp.
GGGAGAGACAGATGGCTGATAAGAAAAAGATCGAAACAGAAGCCCAAGAAGGCCTCGCCGACCAGTATATAAGGCCAGCCGGCCCTGAATGCATGGAGAACCCGCCAGAGGAATGGGAAAAGGAAGATGAGGAATCTGACGAATCCTTCCCGGCGAGCGACCCTCCTGCGAACTACTAGTGTCCGGCCCTGAAGGCCTCGGCCTGTCTGGCGCCAGAACCCATTCCGTGCTCCATTGGCCCCAAGCCAGATCTGGGGTCCCACATGAAATATACCTGCCTTTGCGCCGCCGCCCTTCTTGTAGCTGCATGCGGAGGCGGCGATAGCGAGCTTCCCGCCGATGACATGGCCGCGCCTGCGCCGCCTGTCGAAACAAGCGTCGCCGGTGAGCCAGCGACCGACGATCCCGGCTTTGTCGGCGGACCGTGCAGCTATGAAGAGCAGATGATCGACGCGCATGTCATCGTTGTCGAAGACGATATGGTCGAACTCGCCGGAACCGATAGCGAAAGCTTCTACATGCCGGTCGAGAGCTTCCCCTCCGCCCCCGAAGCCGGCGCCGACTATACGATCAAGGCCGAGCTGATCACCGAAGGCACCTGCACGCCAGAGATATACACCGTGATCGAAGGCGATGTCGGCGGTGTTGAATAGGGCGCATCCAACGTAGTGCCAGCGGCCTTGTGGTTCGACTTCGCTCACCATGGCGACCTTTTTGCCCACGTTAGAAGTTAGCCCGCCGTTGTGAGCGATGTCGAAGCAACGTGTTTGCGTCGTCAGGCGGGGGCGTCTAGGCTTTGCAGACTCGTTCTTCAGGCGACTACCGATATGCGCATTGCCATCCTTCCCGCCCTCGCCCTGCTAGCGCTGGCCGCCTGCGGCAGCAGCGACGACACCGCACCCGTCGACGAAATGGCAGATGGCCCAGTCGATGCCCAAGAGACTATGACGGACGAAGACTGCAACTATGTCGAGAGCGTCTTCGGCGCCGACGTCGTCGCGGTTGAGGACGGCCAGGTCGAACTGACGGGGCCGGATCGCGCCTCATTTTACATGCAAGCCGACAAATTCGAGACCACAC
The DNA here is from genome assembly GCF_049649345.1 of Henriciella sp. Lineage (GTDB taxonomy): Bacteria > Pseudomonadota > Alphaproteobacteria > Caulobacterales > Hyphomonadaceae > Henriciella. The sequence goes on from NZ_JBARZC010000135.1 coordinate 1,081, forward strand.
CCGCTTCTGGTGAGAAGTACACGATCAAAGGCCAACTGATCGTCGAAGGCACCGGCACGCCGGAGATCTATACGGTGATGGACCAGGCCAACTAGGCAACGAACGGCCCCGCCCGCCCCCCTAAAGGGGCGGGTTGGGGGCTAGAGATGTGCGAGCCGTGCTTCCACGTCTTCGAACGATGTCGACACAATGTGCGCCCCCGCCTCGTCCAACCGGGCCGCAAGCCCTGCATCGGCGTGTCCGCCGCCGGTAAAACCGATCACGGTCATGCCTGCCGCGCGGCCGGCTTTTACGCCATTGGGACTGTCCTCGATGACGAGGCACTGCGTGGGATCCGTCTCGAGCTGGCGCGCGGCGTGAAGGAAAAGGTCCGGCGCGGGTTTTCCGTGCTCGACCAGATCACCTGAATAGATGTGCGGGGCGAAGAGATCGTGGAGGCCGGTCATTCTGAGCTTGATGTCGAGCGATGCTGTCTCGCTGGATGACGCAACCGCCATTGGGCAGGCAAGGCGCCCTGCAAAGTCTGCCACACCTTCAATCGGCTGCAGCTCCGTTTCGTAACGCGCCCAGGTACGCGCCCGTAACCGGGCCGGGACATCCTCAGGCCAATCGAGGCCCTGCGCCTTTGCATCGGCGGCCAGCGCGGCATGATAGTCGCGATTGTGGATTCCCATGAAGCGGCTGATGTGAACGTCGCGGGGATAAGCGAGCCCCAACTCACCGAGCAGCTGAAGGTGCGTGTCGACGATGATCCGTTCGGAATCAATGATGACACCGTCGCAATCGAAAATAACGGCGTCGAAGTTCACCTAGCGCCGCCCGAACAGGCGTTCGATATCGGCGAGCTTCAGCTCGACATAGGTGGGGCGGCCGTGATTGCACTGGCCGGAATAAGGCGTCGCCTCCATCTGGCGGAGCAGTGCGTTCATCTCGTCTGAATTGAGACGGCGCCCCGCGCGAACAGCCCCGCCGGCGCAGGCCATATTGCCCATGATATCCTCGAACCGCTCTTTTAGCGCGAGGCCTTCTTCATATTCGGAGAAATCGTCGGCGAGATCCTTGATCAGGCTGGCAGCGTCCATATTGCCGAACAGGGCGGGCGTGGCGCGCACGCACACGGCCCCTGCCCCGAACGCCTCAATTTCGAGCCCCATTTCGGCGAGTTCTTCTGTGCGCTCTAGCACGCGGGTCGCTTCGTCTTCCGTCAGCTCGACGACTTCGGGAATGAGCAGCGCCTGGCGCTTGACGCCATCGGCGGCCATCTGCGCCTTCATCTGTTCATAGACGAGGCGCTCATGGGCGGCGTGCTGATCTACGATGACGATCCCGTCGCGCGTCTGGGCAACGACATAGGTCTCGTGCAACTGCGCGCGGGCGACGCCGAGCGGGAAGTCATGGACGGGGCCATCCTGCGGGGCGTCGGCTTCCATGCGGACCGAGGGGGCGTCATAGCGGGCGCTGTCTTCGGCCATGCCTGGCGCAGGCGGCGCA
>NZ_JBARZC010000136.1:0-3692 GCF_049649345.1 Henriciella sp.
CTTTCGCTGGCGGCTGTGGCGCGGGCAAAGGCGCCGCGCGCGTTGCCGCTGAAGACGGTGTAGGCAGCCATCAGGTCGCAGGCGGGGTCTCCGAGGCCGGACAGGCCCCAGTCGATCACGCCTGACACCTTTCCATCGCGCACGATAAGGTTGGCAGGATGCATGTCGCCATGCACCCAGGTTCGGTTTTCAGGCCTGCAAGGCTCAGCTTCGAGCGCGGTCTCCCAGACCGCTTCCATTTGCGCGCCATCGAACTCATCGGACAGAACGGCCATGGCCTGGCGGGTGACATTGTCGCGTTCGGCAAGATCGACGCCGCGCCAGTGATTGTCAGGCGCCGGCGCCGAGGCATAGCGTTTGTGGCTGCCCTGAAGGTCGAACAGAAAAAGCGCGAGCTGCGTCGCATCGGCCTCTGTGGCGGCCTGGTTTGCCGCGTCCATGGATGTCCCGTGCAGCCAGGTGCAGATCATCCAGGGCCAGCCCGCAGGCTCTGGCAGCAGTCCTTTCGCCATGAAACGCGGCGTTTCCAGTGGCAGCTCAGCGAGCTCCTTGAGCGCGGTCGGTTCGCGCTCGCTCAGAGACGGGGTGGCCTCATCGCGCTTGGCGATGCGCAGGCAGAGATCATTATCAATCCGGAAGATATGGTTGTCGGTGCCTTCTGATCTGACCGGCCGGATATCGGCATCTGAAAGGTCAGGAAAGCTGGATTTAACCAGCGAGCGGATGAGGTAGATATCCGGCTCGTAGATCACTCGTCGCTCGTCGGAAGAATGGGTTTTTTCTTGCGCCGGCGCAGGCGGATCTTCTGCCAGAAACGCTTGCGCTCCGGCACGGGCAGCGTGTCGAGATTCTCGATAAAGGCTTCGGCGCACGCTCGCCAGCTATAGCCTTCGGCATAGGTGCGCGTGGTCTCACGTGACAGGTCCAGGCAATCGAGGCAGGCCTGTTTCAGATCCTCGCTGATCACGCCGGCATAGGAGCCCGGAATGATATCGCGCGGGCCGGGCGCGTCATAGGCGGCCACAGGCGTGCCGGTTGCCATGGCTTCGAGGATGACGAGGCCGAACGTGTCGGTCAGGCTTGGAAAACAGAACACATCGGCGCTGGCGAAACAGGTGGCCAGCTCTTCGCCGAACCGGGCGCCGAGGAATGTCACCTTGGGATATTTCTTTTTGAGTTCGGCAAGCTGCGGCCCTTCGCCGACAACCACTTTCGAGCCTGGCAGGTCCAGCTCGACAAAGGCCTCGATATTCTTCTCCACCGCCACACGGCCGACATTGATGAAGATCGGGCGCGGCAGGCCCTCGAACGGGTCGCCCGGCTGGCCTTCTTCGATCCGTCGCGATGGGTGAAACAGCTCAGTGTCCACGCCCCGCGTCCAGGATACGACATTGTTGAATTTGTGCTCTTCCAGCTCCTTGCGCATGGAGGGCGTGGCGACCATCACCTTGCCGGAATACTTGTGAAACCAGCGGACCTAGCCATAGCCCCAGGCGGTCGGCACGGGAAAACGCGCCGAGACATATTCCGGAAACCGCGTATGATAGGAAGTTGAGAAGGGATGTTTTTCCTTCAGGCACATGGCCCGGCCAGCGAGCCCCAGCGTGCCTTCGGTGGCGATGTGGACGGCATCGGGCTGAAAGCTCTCGAACCGGTCGGTAATCTGATTGCGGGCAAAAAGGGCGAGCTTGATTTCGCTATAGGTCGGCAGGGGAATGGTCGTGAAGCCATCGGCGGGAGAGACGACCTCCCATTCATGGCCCATCTCCTCGCATTCCTGGATCACGCGTTTCATGGTTCGCACGACGCCATTGACCTGAGGCTCCCAGGCGTCGGTTATAAGCATGATACGCATTCGCTCTCCTTGGGTTCGGCCCCTTAGGCCCGTCTGCGACAGTTTTAGGTGTATTCGAGCAGGCGTAAACCCGTCATGCCGTTGTATATGGATCGATAGTGCAGCAGGCTTTCGAGAGGAGATGGACCATGCCCGATTTCGGAGACACGATTGTGAGCAGCTGGGACGAACTCGATACGGTCAAGTTCGCCGATGAGGAAGCGCTTGTCGCCGACATTCTGAAAGACTTGCCGCTTGATGAGCGTGCCCGCGCGGCAGCTGTCAGACGTGGCCGTGAGCTTGTGACACTTGCCCGCGCCGCCGGCCGGCCCAAGGGCATGATGGAGAGCTTTCTCGAGGAGTTCGGCCTTTCCAATTCCGAAGGCCTTGCGCTGATGTGCCTTGCCGAGGCGCTGCTGCGTGTGCCGGACGCCGAAACGCGGGATGATCTCATTGCAGAGAAAATCCGGTCTGGCGACTGGGGCGCGCACAAGGGGCAGTCCGATAGCTGGCTGGTCAATGCGTCGACCTGGGGCTTGATGCTGACGGGCCGGGTCATCGGCGCACCTGAGGACGCAAAGAAAGGGCCTGGCACCTTCATATCCGGCCTTATCCGGGAAAGCGGCGAGCCGGTCATCCGTACCGCCATGATGCAGGCGATGCGGATCATGGGCGAGCAGTTCGTGCTTGGCCGCACTGTCAAGGAAGCGCAGCGGCGCGGCTCGAAAATGGTGAAGGCTGGCGAGGCAGCGAATTTCAGCTTCGACATGCTGGGCGAAGGCGCCCGCACGGCAAACGACGCCGAGCGGTATTATGAGGCATACAGGCAGGCCATCGATGCGGTCGGCGAGGACATGGATGCCTCGATCGCGCCGGAAAAGAAAAACGGGATTTCGGTCAAGCTTTCAGCGCTCCATCCGCGTTATGAAGCGGTCAATGAGGCGCGCGTCCAAGAGGAGCTATATCCGAAGCTCTACGCGCTTTGCGAGCAGGCGGCCGGATACAATATCAATCTCTGTCTCGATGCTGAAGAAGCAGACCGCCTTGTCATTTCGCTGAAGCTGCTGGAACGGCTGATGCGCGAGCCGGGCCTGAAAGGCTGGGACGGTCTCGGCCTCGCAGTCCAGGCCTATCAGAAGCGTGCGCACAAGGTGATCGAGCGACTGTCTGTGCTGGCAGGTGAGACAGGCATGCGCCTGATGGTGCGGCTCGTGAAGGGCGCCTATTGGGACACCGAGATCAAGCATGCCCAGGAAGAGGGCATGCGCAACTTCCCGGTCTTCACGACCAAGCACAATACCGATCTCAACTATATCTCCTGCGCCCATGCCCTGCTCATGGCGAGCCCGCGCATCTATCCGCAATTTGCCACGCATAATGCCCACTCGCTCGCCACGATCCTGATGATGGCCGAGGCTGAAGACGTCACCAATTACGAGTTCCAGCGCCTGCACGGCATGGGCGAGCCGCTTTATGGCGCGGCTGAGAAAGGCGGAAATGTCCGTGTTTATGCCCCCGTCGGCGCGCACAAGGACCTGTTGCCCTATCTCGTCCGCCGCCTGCTTGAGAATGGCGCGAACACCAGCTTCGTTCACTCCTTCCTCGACCCGGATGTGCCGGTCGAGAAGGTCGTCGATGATCCTATTGCCAAGGTGGAGGCCGGCCCGCGCCGTCATCCGCGCATTCCGACCCCGCCGCGCCTCTACGGACCGATGCGGAAGAATTCGATTGGCGTGGACCTCTCGCAGGCCAGCGAACGCGGCGTTCTGGAAGACAATGTCCAGCGGCTGGAGAAAGCGAAGGTCCTGCACGCCGGACCGGTCGTTTCCGGCAAGGCGAAGACGAAAGGCGGGACGAA
>NZ_JBARZC010000137.1:0-3971 GCF_049649345.1 Henriciella sp.
GGCCTGTACGGCGCCCCGGCCGGAAGAGAGCTGGCAGGCGGAGCTCGTCGAGGAAGATGGAAGGGCAGAGGCTGGCGAGACGGCGTCGCCCCCTCAAGCTCGCTACATGAAGCTGCGGCGAAATCCGTTCGAAGTGCTTATCATTGTCCTCTTGTCGCTTGTCTTTCTCGCGGCTGGTCTTGCCGCTGCGGGACTTTCGGGATTTGCCAACTACCAGGCCTTCAGCGCCAGCGTCGCAGACCCTCTGCAAGGGCAGATCTGGGGCTGGGCCGGTGTGATCGCGACCGTCTGTTCCTTCGGCGGTTTCACCTTTTTCTGGTGGCATGTTTCAGGCGGGCGCCGCAGCGAAGGCGTGCGCGCGCTCATATTTGCGCTGTCCGGAGCAGCGACCAGCATTCTCGGAACCTCGCTGTTCATGGAAGCGAGCCAGGATGCGCGGCGACATGCAGAACAGGCCGCAAGCGCGGCCCGGCCCGTTATTGAGGCGCAGATCGCCGATTATCGCCGCCAGCTGGAAGGGATTTCGGCTGACACACGCTCCGTCAGTGGCCTGGAAGACTATCTTCGCGGTGTCGAAGCGGCCGGGCGTACGCATCAGAAGCCCTATCGCGACGCGCAGAATGAGCTAGGCCTCGCGAAACGCCGCGCTGAGCTTGAAGCAAAAATCGAAGCGGCCCGGCTCAGTCTGCTCGGCGAGGGCGGCCCGGCCGTGCTCAACCAGGACGCACCCGGCAAAGGCCTGCCGGCCTGGTTCTTCGCCATCATGCTGGAAGTGTTTTCCTCGCAGGGGACAAGTATTGCGCTCGTTGCGCTGCTTGTTCTTGCCTCCGGAAAGCCGCGCCGCGCGGCAGGGCAAAGGGCTCTCGCCTAGACGCTGACGACCCGGCCTGGATTCATGATGCCGAGCGGGTCGAGCGCAGACTTGATCGCGCGCATCGTATCGGTTGCCGCTTTGGGACGGATTCCGGCAAGCTCATCGCGCTTGAGCCGTCCGACGCCATGTTCTGCGCTGATCGAGCCGCCGAATTTCATCGCCTGCTCATGCACGATACGCGTGATTTCGACCGCATGATTGGACAGGATTGCAGACGTTGCGTCTTTAGGCTCGCAAGCCGAATAATGCAGATTGCCGTCGCCGACATGGCCGAACGCAACGATTTCCGCCTGCTCCACGAGCTTGTGAATCTCGTCTTCCGTCACTTTCAGGAAGTCGGGAATGGCGGATACGGGCACCGACACGTCATGATTGATCGCGGTCCCGAAGGCGCGCTTTGATAGCGGAATCGTCTCGCGAATGTGCCAGAAGCTGGCCGCTTGCTGGCCGCTTTCGGCGATAATAGCGTTTTCGGCGAGATCCTTCTCGATAGCATCGCCGAGCGCGCTCATCAGCGTCTCGCGCGCCTGGTCTTCCTGCGCCATGGAGACTTCGACAAGAACGCGCCAGGGCAGGGGCGAGGGGGCAGGATCGCGCGTATCGGGCACATCTTTCTGCACCATCTCAATCGCATTGGCCGGTATGATCTCGAAGCTTGTCACTGTGTCGCCGGCATGATCGCGCGTCAGCGCCAGCAGGTCGACAACGTCCTGCGCCGACTTGCAGATCACCCAGCCTGTCGCTTTTGCCACTTTCGGGAAGAGTTTTAGGGTCGCCGCCGTGATCAGGCCGAGCGTGCCTTCCGCGCCGGCGAAAAGATGTTTCAGATCATAGCCTGTATTGTTCTTGCGAAGGCCGGACAGCCCATCCCAGATGTCTCCCGACGGCAGCACGACTTCGAGGCCGAGGATCAGGTCGCGCATCATCCCATAGCGCAGCACGGCCACGCCGCCGGCATTTGTGGAAATCAGGCCGCCAATCGTCGCTTGGCCTTCCGAGCCGAGCGACAGCGGAAACAGGCGGTTCGCTTCTTCAGCGGCTTTCTGGGCATCGACCAGCGGCGCGCCAGCTTCGATGGTGAGGGAGTTGTTGAGCGTATCGACGGCGCGCAGCTTTTTCATCCGCCGCATCGAGACCGTGATCTCCCCATGCGGCGTGCCGCCATCGACAAGGCCGGTATTGCCGCCCTGAGGCACGAGCGCAACGCGGTGTTGTGCGCAGAGCTTGACGAGACTGGCAGCCTCCTCGGTGGAGGCTGGCATGGCCAGAAATGGCGTCTCGCCCGGCCAGGTGCCGCGCCACGGCGTTGCAGCGGCTTTCAGCTTGTCGGCATCCTCGCTCCAGCCGGACGGGCCGAGCACAGTCTTGGCCTCTTCGAGAAAGTCCTTCGCAAGCGTCATGAGTCTCTTTCCATCATGGCAGACAGGGTTGGGTCGTCGCCCGCCGCTTTCAAGGCCGCGCCCGCTCGTTTTCGCGCCTCGGCGGGCTTGTTCTGGCTGATCATTGTCATGCCGATATCTGCCCTTACTAGTCGCGATTGGCGGCGCGTTCCAGACGGTCATTGATCGCAAGGCCAAGGCCCGTGCGGGGGATGGGCGAGACGGCGATCCTGTCATGGGCCGTATCGAGCTTCCGCAGCATCGCGAAGAGATTGGCGGCAGCTTCCGGCAGGCTCCCGTCCGGCGACAGATTTTCCGCCGCATCCACCGCTCCAAAACCGAGCAACGCCTCGCCCTCAAGCGCCGCTTCGGCATCGAGGCGTAGGCGGGCTTCAGGCGCATAATGGCGCAGCAGCTGGCCCGGTGAGATCGGAGCGCCGGATCCCGCGCCGGCGCTCGCGCCCGGCCAGATGGCATCAATGGCTGCTTCAGAAATCGAGCCGGGACGAAGAATAATTGGTGCCTCTCCACGCGCATCAATCACGGTCGACTCAACTCCAACCTCGCACGGCCCGCCATCAAGGATCAGGTCGATCTTTTCGCCGAGATCGCCCGCGACATGGTCAGCGCGGGTCGGGCTTATCTTGCCGGATGGGTTAGCCGATGGCGCGACGAGCGGCGTGCCGACCTGAGACAACAGATCCCGCGCCACGGGGTGTGCGGGCACGCGAAGGGCCAGCGTGGCGAGACCGGCTCTGGCGAGATCACATACCGTCGTTTCAGCGATGGCATTGACCACGAAAGTCAGTGGTCCCGGCCAGAAAGCGGCGGCGAGCGACTTTGCCCGTTCGGAGAAATCGCCTTGGGCGAACGCTGCCTTCGCCGATGCGACATGGGCGATCAGCGGATTGAAAACGGGCCGTTCCTTTACCTCATAGATGCGTGCCACAGCTGCGGGGTTGGCCGCGTCGCCAGCAAGGCCGTAGACAGTCTCGGTCGGCATCGCCACAAGATCACCGGCGCGCAGGCAGGCCACTGCACGCGCGATTGCGTTCGGGTCAGGTTTGAGGATTGGCGCGGTCATGTCGGCTGCGCGCTTAGCACTCAATCAGCCTGCAGGCGAGGCGCGCACTTCAACTTCGATCAGAACATCTTCGCCGACCCAGTCTGCTGACGGGTCGGATTTCTGGCCGAGATCGAGCGGCGTGCGCTGAACCGTGGCCTCGCCTTTCATACGGGCTTCATCCTCATCGATATCGAGTTCGAAATTGAAGGGCACGGTGACGGACTTGTCCTTGATGGAGAGCGTGAGATCGGCAACGTATTCATCATCGTCATCCATCCGTCTGAAGTTTGAAAGATCGGCCGTCGCGGTCCTGTACTGGTCTGCGAAGAACCATTCAGCCGAGCGCAGGCTGTCGGTGTAGAGCTTCCTGTTCGCTTCGGTAGACATCATCTGAATGGTGACGAGCGCGCGAGCGTCATCGATATTGTCCGGGTCAAACTGGATATCGGCCGACCAGTCACCGAATTCGCCTTCATATTCGCTGCCATCATGCGTGCCGGAGAACCAGATTCCCGACTGGTCGTGATCGACCGTCCAGTTCGGCGTGATTTCCGCGGCCCGGCTGGTTTGCGATCCCTCGCTTATTGAGTTCGTGGCGCCGGCGGAGAAAAGAGGCAGCACGAAAGCGATCAGCAGGAAAACGCCTATGGCT